>NZ_MJGC01000054.1 GCF_001746915.1 Desertifilum tharense IPPAS B-1220 | reverse complement strand
ACTCCTAATTCCCTTCTTCCCCAACCCCTAACTCCCAACTCCTAATTCCCTTCTTCCCCAACCCCTAACTCCCAACTCCTAATTCCCCATTACTCCTGCTCGTACCAGCAGGCGCGCCAAGCGGCTTCGGCTTCGGCGATCGCCTTTTCGCGCTGTTTCTTCTGATAGTCGCGTCCTATGTGATTGAGCTTGCCTCTGAGGTTCCGAATTTGCTGCCGCCAGAAGGAAAGATTGGTGTCTGCAAACTCAATTTCGACTAAGCGCAGGTGAACGGCCATAATTTGCAGTGGCATGGGTAAATCGCCCATAATTGGATTTTCCCCCTCATCTGGGCCTTCGGTGTCAATCACCACATTTAAGAGATTGGGAGGCCCGGCGGTGACAGCATCCGTGGCGCTAGCGGTTTTTGTGGTTGCTTCTAGGATGGGTTCGGGTAATTGATTGGGGATAATATCGACTTCGCGGAATAGTTTGTTGGCATCTCGCGAGAGTTTGATTAGGGTTTTGGCGATCGCCTTTTCGGTGCGATCTTGCCAGCGTACCAGACTTTCCGGCGTTAGTTTTGGGGGCGTAGTTTCCGGGGGGTCTGGGGTTGGGATCGGTTGTTCCTCAGTAACGGGAACCATCGGTCGATCGGGCTGAAAATTCGCTTCTGGCGTTTGTGCGAGGACTCCAGGTAAAAACGAGACGGTTTCCCCCTCTACAGTTTGCTCGTTTTCTGAGATTACTGCAAAAGCCGCCAGAGCCGCTGCATTTTCCTGCGCTAACTGTTTCTTGGCCACACTCAGCAAGAACTCTTCAGGGATTTGCAGTTTGGAGAGCAATTTCGCTTGCGCCTGCTTCACCAGTTGTTGCAAAGATTGCTGTACCTGTTGTTTCTGGACAACCGATAGCTTTAAAAATCGTTCGGGATAGCCTTGAGTACACAGGTGATAGCTGGCTAGAATTAACTGCTGCTTCATACCCTGGCCGAACGCGGCAAGATAGCTGGAATAGGTTTGATAAAACTCATCTGCCAAAGACGCGATCGCCGTCTCTAGTTGGGCAATATCCTGCTCAATTCGTGCAATGGCTTTAGTCATGGCAAAAGAAATGCAATTTCAGCGTGTTCGGTGTAACTAGCACTAAATCTACTTTAAAACGCCTTGCCGCCTCGACCTCAGCAACTTCCTCACAATATCCCCGATCTGCTGAGAGGTCTATTTTACCAACAAAAAGCGCCCGCTAAGATCGCGCTTAACGGGATGCCATGTAGAGGGGTATCGCTACTAATTAATCGGCTCGATCCGGTACAGTCCCCCGTCAGATTCATCTGTTAGAACGTAGATATGACCGTTTGGCCCTTGACGAACATCGCGAATCCGCCCTACGGTTCTAAGCAGCAATTCCTCTTCATGCAGCACTTCATTCGCATCAAACACAACCCGGCGGATGCGTTGGCTGCGGAGTCCCCCGGCTAACAGGTTTCCTTGCCAAGCGGAGAATTGGGGGGCGGTGACAAAAGCTAAACCGGAAGGCGCATGGGTGGGGAGAAATTCGTAGAAAGGAGGGGCTATTCCTTCAGCACGACGGGCGATCGCATCGGGGAAGGGGCCTTCTGTGCCATAATCGAGTCCGCGCGTGACAATTGGCCAGCCGTAGTTATTTCCCGCTTCGATGCGGTTGAGTTTGTCTCCCCCTCGCGGGCCGTGATCTGTTACCCAGATTTGATTGGTTGCCGGATCGACGACTAACCCTTGGATGTTCCGCAGTCCGTAAGCATAGATTTCATCGAGGACTTCGGGGTTTCCTACAAAGGGGTTGTCATTGGGAACCGAACCGTCGTCATTCAGGCGCAGAAGGGTTCCGGCATGATCGGCGCGATCTTGGGCGCGGGGGGGTTCAACACCGCGATCGCCAATGGTCATCAATAGCTTACCGTCATTCGTCCAAGCCAGCCGCGAACCATAGTGGCGTCCGGGTTGAGAATAGCGGTTTTGTACGAAGATATCTGTCACATCCTCTAACGCTGTGCCGTTTAAGCGGCCTCGCGCTAAAGCGGTTGCGGTTTCCCCATTCCCGTTGGGTTTAGAGTAGGTGAGATACACCCAACCATTTTGAGTAAAATTGGGGTGAAGAACGACATCCAGCAAACCGCCCTGACCGCGATCGCTCACTTCAGGAACGCCGGAAATCTGGGTCACTTGCCCATTATCAATCAAATTCAGTCGTCCCCGTCGCTCTGTCACCAAATACCGTCCATCGGGCAAAAAGGCAACCGCCCAAGGATTCTCTAAATTCTCAGCAACCTTAAGGATGCGAATATCTTTGTATTGGGTGTCCTCAGTCGCGACTTCTGTTAAATTCTGGCTGAGATCCCTGGCTTGGACATCACCAGGCATCGTGCAAGCTGCACTAAAGATTAGTGAAAAAGCTAAAATCGACGGAATTCGCTTGAGTTGTATGCTCATTGCCATGATGAAGACTCAACATTGATTTCACAGGACAGACCGCTCTAGGTTCATCCCTACGCTAGAGGCAATTCTGGCGAATCCCCTAGGACTCCTGTATCTAGCCCAAGACAGAAATCAAACCATTGTTTCAATTGATACTTTCTTCACCGATGAGCCAGGTTTAACGCATATTGACAACCTTAGAAGGGCTTTGCTGTTGGCGGCGTTCTTGTAAAGCCCGGTCAATTAATTTGGCCACCATCCAAGAAACAGAACGTTCTTCTGTTTGGGCCCATTCTTCGAGTTCTTGCTTCCATTCGGTCGGCACATACGCCACCACCCGGTCTAAATCTGTTTTTCCACCCATTGTTATTCCTCCTTTTGCCTTATCCCTAGGATACAAGTCACAGACTAAACTGGGTTGTGCTATGCTATGCTGTGCTAGCACAGTACAGCAGGGATGAGAAATGACCCATCAACAGTTGCTTTTAAAAACCGGGAATCGCCAGCAGTCCCCAACCACTCAAAGACTAGTTCTGTTCTCTCAGCGGGAGTTAGAGAAGATGCGCCGCGTGGGGAAACTGGCAGCCCATCTCTTGCAACACCTCGAACCGCTGGTACAGCCTGGAGTCAGTACCCAAGCCCTCAATGATGAAGCCCTGCGTTGGATGCAAGCCCACGGGGCTATTAGCGCCACCCTAGGCTATGCACCGCCCGGTTATCCCCCCTTTAGCGGCGCAATTTGTACCAGCATTAATGAAGTGGTGTGTCACGGTATCCCGAACCCCAAACAGATTCTCAAGGATGGGGATATTATCAATATCGATGTCACCCCGATTTTAGATGGCTTTCATGGCGACACCTCTAGAACCTTCTTTGTAGGGAACCCCTCCCTAACCGCCCGCAAGCTGGTGGAGGTGACGCAAGCGGCGATGATGCAAGGAATTGCCGAAATTAAACCGGGGGCGAGGGTAGGAGATATTGGCGCAGCCATTCAGGAATATGCAGAAGCCCAAGGATTTTCGGTGGTGCGCGATATGGTTGGACATGGGGTAGGGCGACAGTTTCATACAGAACCCCAAATTCCCCATTATGGTAAGCGCGGGACGGGTTTAAAGTTACGTCCGGGCATGGTATTTACCGTAGAACCGATGATTAATCAGGGGCGCTACGATTTGAAGTTTCTCCGGGATGGTTGGACAGTAGTGACTCAGGATGGCAAACTTTCAGCCCAGTTTGAGCATACTGTAGCGGTGACAGAATCCGGGGTGGAAATTTTGACGTTACCTTGAATTTAGAATAGGAGAGACTGCATCTCTTGGCTGGAGAGAAAACTGACTCATGGTAAAATTCGATCCTCGTCTTACCCTACCAAGCACTCAGGATCTCCCCTGTTCGGACGATACGCCAGTGGATAATGAAGATCAAAATTTTATCCCCAATCTCTTGTTGTTTCTCCTCGAATCGATTTGGGCGACGCGCAATGATTGGTTTTTTGGCGTGGATATGGGAGTCTACCATACCACTGGCGTCAGTCATCTCGTCCCGGTGATTCCCGATGGCTTTTTGAGTTTGGGGGTACAGCGCCGCAAGGGAAACAAGTCTCGCCTCAGCTATGCGGTATGGGAGGAGAATATTGTTCCTCAGTTTGTCTTAGAGGTGGTGTCTAAAACGCCGGGGGATGAGTACGATCAAAAGTTGCAAATCTACGCGCAGTTGGGGGTTCTCTACTACGTCATTTATAACCCGTACTATTGGCAGCGAGACCGTCATCAGCCCTTTGAAGTCTATCAACTCAGCAACGGCGAGTATCAGCAGCGCATTGGCGAACCGTTCTGGATGCCAGAAGTTGGGTTAGGGATTGGACGGGGTGAGTATATATCGGGTACAGTACAACGAGAGGTGCTGTATTGGTACGACCAAGCCGGACAGCGCTATTTAAGGGCTGAGGAAATAGCCCAGATGGAACGCCAGCAGCGCCAAGTCGTTGAACAGCAAATGGAAGTTGAACGACAGCAGCGCCAAGTCGTTGAACAGCAAATGGAAGTTGAACGACAGCAGCGCGAACGACTGGCGGCGAAGTTGAGGGAGTTAGGGATTGATCCTGAAAGTCTATAAGGTTAAGTCGTAGCAGATAGGGTTCTGTTGGGTTTCGTACCTCAACCCAACCTACGCGACTACGCAACTATAAAGTCACGTTTTGGGTGGCTCGATTTTTCGCAAACTCCACTATACTATCAAAGCATTGTTTGCTAATTGTTAGTACAAGCAGCTCCCAACTCTATGAAGGCTAGCTTCAGGCATTTTGTTCCCGACCAGGTTCTATCGGCTTTTACTGAATTATTGAGCGTTCAGCGACTCCCGTGGACGATTATTAGTTTGGGGATTTTGGCGCGTTCGGTTCAGTATTTTAGCAATCGTTCGCTTTGGGCAGATGAGGCCGTTTTAGCGTTAAATATTGTCAATCGTTCCTACGGGGAATTGTTTCAGCCGCTAGATTACGAACAAGGGGCACCGATTGGCTTTTTGTTGATTGAAAAACTAGCCACTCAGCTATTGGGGGAAAATGAATATGCTTTGCGGCTTTTGCCCTTTGTTTCTAGTATTGTGGCGCTGGTTTTGGTGCTGAGGTTTGCGAAACAATGGTTAGTTCCGGCGGCAGTTCCTATTGCGGCGGCGTTAATGGCAGGATTACCCCATTTAATCTATTTTAGTACAGAAGTTAAGCAATATTCAAGCGATGTGGCGATCGCGCTTTTAGCTTTGGGCTTGGCATTGCGATCGCATCAGCGTTCCTGCTCCCTCAAAAATGCCTTCCTCTATGGGATTTTAGGAGCAATTTTCATCTGGTGCGCCCATCCTGCCATCTTTGTTTTAGGTGGGGTAAGTTTAAGCTGTCTTTATCTCAATTTTAGGCAGCGAAAACCTGTCATTTCTTCTCAGCTTTTTTTGATTTATAGCCTTTGGCTCTTGAGTTTTCTTGCCTTTTATTGGTTCTCACTAAATGACCTCAGCAGTCAAGAGGTTTTAATCGAGTCTTGGCGCAATAAAAGAGGATTCCCTGAAGAATATTTCGATATCGGCTGGGTGTTTGAAACGTTTCTTTTATTCTTTCATAAACCCCTAGGATTTGAAGAGCCTTTAGTTGGATTTGGTCTATTTACCTTTATTTTAGGATGCGTTGCGGGATTTTCTCGACACAAATCCATCTTGCTGATCCTGGCTTCGCCTTTTCTGGTAACGCTGCTAGCTGCTAGCTTAGAAAAATATCCCTTTGCCAACCGCTTAATCCTGTTTCTAACGCCCTTTGCAATTCTAATTATGGCTGAAGGGGCGGGTCAATTGTGGCAATCTCTTCAACGCAATGCTCGTCAAAAGATTGGCACAGTATTCTTAATTGCGCTGTTAGGAATTCCGGTCGGTAATATTGTCTATTACAGCTTAATTCCCACTCACAGAGAAGAAATTAGACCCGTTCTTCAGTATATCACAAAATATCACCAACCTAGCGATGTTCTCTACGTTTACCAGCGGGGAATTTATCAGTTTTTGTTCTACGCTCATCGTTTTGGATTTGAGCCAGGGGAATATATTTTAGGCGTCGAAGATTTAGACCATTATCAAGGAGAAAATGTAGCCCTTAAAACCTGGGAAAGATACAAAGCCGATTTAGACAACCTTCAAGGAAACGAGCGCGTTTGGGTGCTTTTTTCCCATGTTGGCGCTGATTCTAGAGAGCGTAAAACGATTACTTCTTATCTCGATATTATTGGCACGCAGCTTGATGCCTATAAACAAGAAGGTGCGGCCGTTTTCCTTTACAATTTGAGCCAGAAATCCTCCGCCCCAGTTTTACCCTAAACTGCTGTATTTTCACAAAAAAGAATGTCTTTACCTGCCTTTTTAGCAAAGTCTGCTCCAAAATCAGTTCGATTTTGGTTATTTCTGAGCCTTGCGTTTAATCTCAGCTATAGTCTTTTGGGATTAAAAGTTGCATTCAGCCAGCCTTATGTTGTGCAAGACGATGCCAGACAGCATGTTTTTTGGATGTTTCGTTTAATCGATCCGAGTTGGTTTCCCAATGACTTTATTGCTGACTATTTTCAAGCCGTTGCACCCGTTGGATATACGGCAGTTTACCAAGTTGCAATTTCCCTCGGCATTAACCCCTTTATTTGGAATAAACTTTTACCCACTGCCATTAGTTTGGTGACAACGGGCTATTGTTTTGGGTTGAGTTTAGAGCTATTTTCTGTGCCAGTTGCTGGCTTTATTAGCGCCCTGGTCTTTAGCCAAAATATGTGGTTTAAAGATGATATTATCTCAGCAACGCCGAGAGCCTTTGCCTATCCCTTACTTTTGGCTTTTTTGTATTATCTGGTACGGGGTTCTTTATGGCCGATGCTGGGAGCGATCGCGCTGTTAGGCTTATTTTATCCCCAGGCTGTTTTAATCGGGGCGGGAATACTCGTTTTACGTCTGTTTACCTGGGATCGTTTTCCCATCGGCTTCTCCTCTAACCGTCGTCGCTGGGTTTTTGCGATCGCAGGTCTTAGCGTCGCCTTCATTATCCTTTTACCCTTTGCTTTGAGTTCTTCAGAATACGACCCAACCATTACCGTAGAACAAGCCAAAGCCTTACCGGAATTTTGGCCTCACGGGCGCAGTAGTTTCTTCCGGGAAAACCCGATTGATTTCTACTTTTTTGGCAACCGTAGCGGCATGTTTCCGCGATCGCTCTTTACTCCCGTCACCCTCTGTGCAGGTTTGTTACTCCCCATTTTTGCGATCGCCCGCAAACGCATTCCCCTGATGAGTCAGTTGAGTGGCGAGATTCAGATTTTACCGCAAATTCTGCTATCGTCCGTTATTTTATTCTTTGCCGCTCACGCCCTGTTATTTCAACTTCACCTCCCCAGTCGGTACACAGGTGCAACCTTTCGGATCGCGATCGCGATCGCCACAGGCATTAGTTTAAGCATTATCCTCGATCGGCTGTGGTGGAGGATGGCCTCCCAAACCACCGCCCGTCGCCTCCTGGCTGGGGCAGGAATCGGCGCGATCGCCATTTCCCTGATGGCCTATCCTTTATTCGTCAACGGCTATCCTAAAACCGCCTATCGCGTCGGTTTGGTTCCCGAATTGTATCAATTCTTGCAGCAGCAGCCGCGAGATATTACCATCGCCTCCATCGGCGAAGAAGCCAATAACATCCCCTCCTTTAGCCAGCGGGCCATTTTCGTGGGGCGAGAATACGCCATCCCCTATCAAATGGGCTACTATGGGGTGTTTAGACAGCGCCTAGTGGATCTGGTACGCGCCCTGTATAGCCCTCGACCCCAGGATCTGCAAAAATTTCTTGCAGACTATCGCATTCACTTCTTCTTGCTCGATCCCAACACCTTTACCCCGGAATACCTGGCAAATCAGCGGTGGATTCAAGATTTACAGATCGTACAAGAGTCCGAACAACTCATGCAGCGGGGTGAGGTTCCAGTTTTAGCCACCTTAGTTCCCCAATGCCAAGCCCTAGAAACCCAAGGCATGATCCTTGTCAATGCAGAGTGCATTCAACAACGTGTAGCAGGAGGCAACTTTAGGGAAGAATAAGACTTATAGCTGTACTCAGTAAGGTTAGGACAGACTGAACTGCTCAAAAGATTAGACTCACTCGGTTTTAACTCAGCACTCAGCACTTTGCGATAAAAGCCCCAACCCTCTAAGCGCTTTGGCAAACGCCATTGGCGAATTATCCCTATGTTCAACGCCTTGAAACTCCGCCATCAAGTTCTCGTCGGTCATGCTATTCCTCTCGTTATCTTTATAGGGATGACTGCTGTGGTTGTTTCAGCAGTTGATAGCGCGATCGCCAAATTTCCGATCCTCAAAAACAATCAGCAAAGCGTCATCGCCGTTGGGGATTTAGCGATCGCAGCCAACGCCATGATCCGCATCTCTCGCGGCTACTTAATCAATCGCGATCCAGAGTTTATCAACCGCTATCAAAACTCGCTTGCAGAATTTAATCAATCCTTCGCCTTAGCCGAGTCACTCATCAGCGATCCGCAACAAAGAGCAAACCTCAACCGGATGCGAGAATTAGCCCAACAATACGATCGCCACGCCAGTCAATTGTTTACCCTCGCCCAGACGAATCAACAAGCGCAAGCCGTTGCTTTATTTGCCACCGCCGAAAGTCGGAGAATTGTTAACGAATTAGACGAGGTACAAGATCGCTTCAACCAGACCAAAATTCAGCTTCTCGACCAAGAAACCCAGCGTGCTGAAGCCGCCCTCCAGCAGGCTAAAATCACATTAATTCTAGGCGCTCTAGTTTTAAGCGCGATCGCGATCGCCACCGCCCTAGCCGTTGCTAACAGCATCAGCGCCGCCATGCATCGGGCAGTCAGTCAAATTGTCAGTTCTTCAAGTGAAATTGCCACCTCTGCCGAACAGCAGGAACGCACCGCCAACCAACAGGCGATCGCCGTCAGTCAAACCTCCACCACAATGGATGAATTGGGCGCTTCTTCGCAACAACTCTCGCAACAAGCTGAAGCCGTCGCCACCGACGCCAACCAAGCCTTGCATTTAGCCCAAAAAGGACAACAAGCCGTCGGACAAAGCTTGCGCGATATGGACGAACTCAAGCAACAAGTCGCCGCGATCGCCCATCATATTGACAGCCTGAACGAACATACCCGGCAAATTAGCAGTATTATCAGCCTTGTCAGCGACTTTGCCACCCAGACCAATATGCTCGCCCTGAATGCTGCTGTAGAAGCCGTCCGCGCGGGAGAACAGGGGAAAGGCTTCGCCGTTGTTGCCTCCGAAATTCGCAAACTCGCCGATCAAAGTAAAGCCTCCGCCGAACGGATTGATACCTTAGTTCTCAGCATCCAATCTGCCCTTCAATCCACCACCGCCGCCACCAACAATGGGACGCAAATGGTCGATCGCAGCGTGCAAACCGCCCAAGTCAGCGCGAATGCGTTTGTCGGCGTCACTGAGGCCATTAATCAAGTCTCCCTCAGCAGCCAGCAAATATCGTTAAACATCAAGCAACAAGCGATCGCCTTTGGGCAGGTGATCGAAGCCATGAACGCCTTCAACGCCGCCGCCCAAGAAACCGCAGGGGGCATCAGTCAAACGCGGGCGGGAACCCAAATTTTGAACGAAACCGCCACCAACCTGAAAGCGATTGTTTAGCCAACCAAGTCTAAAATCGCTTCCACTAACTCGCGAGTATCGACGGGTTTGGCAATGTGCCTCTGAAACCCTGCTGCTTTTGCATTGGCGCAATCTTCCGCCCGTGCATAGGCCGTCAGCGCCAGGGCGGGCAAACTGGGATGAGAATGGCGCACTTGGCGCATTAGGCTATACCCATCTTCTCCAGGCAAGCCAATATCGCTTAACATCAACTGAAACGGGATGCAGGATAGTGCAGCTACGGCTTCGCGGGCATTGGCACAAGCCGTCACCTCTGCACCAAACTCGCTTAACGCCAGGGTTAACAAATCCCGCGTATCGGCTTCATCTTCAACCCATAAAATTTTAATCCCTTGCAGCACCGCCGAGTCTAGTCGATCTGCCGGGGTAACAGTCGGGGATAAGTCTAGGGGAGATTCAACCGTAACGATCAGGGGTAAATCAACCACAAACGTTGCCCCTTGACCGCGCCCCGCACTCGTTGCAAAAACAGTTCCCCCGTGCAACTCTACTAAATGGCGGACGATCGCCAATCCTAACCCCAAGCCGCCGTGCGATCGCGTTGACGAACTATCCGCTTGGCGAAAACGTTCAAACACATGGGGCAAAAACTCAGCGCTAATGCCCTCTCCCGTATCGCTGACGCGAATTTGAGCCGTAGTATGAATCTGTTGATAAACCACCTGAATGCGCCCCCCATTGGGCGTAAACTTCACCGCATTGGCCAGCAGGTTCCAAAAGACTTGCTGCAAGCGGTTTAAATCGCCTAAAACCTCGCCGACATCGGGTTCTAGCTGGATATCCCAGTCCAGATTTTTAGCCTCAGCCGCCGGACGCACCGTCTCAAGGGCCGCTTCTAGGGCCGGTAAAACGGAGGTGGGGCGAACGCTGAGATGAAGCTTTCCAGTAATAATTCGCGAGACATCGAGTAAGTCTTCAATCAGTTGCGCGAGCGATCGCGTGTTGCGTTCGATGGTTTCAGTCGCCCGTGCTAGCATCTTCTCATCTAAGGAGCGCATCCGCAGCATTTGCGCCCAACCTAACATCGCATTCAAGGGCGTTCGCAATTCATGAGACAGCGTGGCTAAAAACTCGTCCTTCAAACGATTCGCTTCGGCTAATTCTTCAGCCCGACTCCGCAATTCGGCTTCGAGTTGCTTGCGCTTGCTAATATCGCGTAGGGCGCTGACTCGCACTCGGCGTCCCTTATAAATGTGGGGTTTTCCAGTAATCTCAACGCTAAATCTTGTCCCATCTTTTCGCAAACCCACCGCTTCGTAAGGTTCTTCGTTTTCAATTTGGACATTTTGCAAAATCAGATCGCGAGATTCTGGGGCCGCGAAATCTAACACCGAATGGCCAATCATCTCTGATAGGGGATAGCCAAAGGTTCGAGACGTGCCTTGGTTAGCTTCAATAATGATGCCTTGTTCGTGAATCACAATGCAATCAAAGGTTGCCTCAATTAAAACTCGAAAACGAGATTCGCTTTCTAGCAACTCCTGTTCGGCCAGTTTGCTTTGGGTAATATCCTGGTGCATTAAGACGACTTCTCGAATTTCGTCTTGTTCGTCTTTGACGGGGTAAATATAACCTTGAACCCACCGTAGCGGCTGCGAGTTAAAACTCATTCCAGGCAAGCTTTCTTCTGGATCGTAATAAATTGCTGGAATCATCGTGGCTTCTCCTGCAAACCCGCGTTCTAAATAGGGCGCAATCCCTTTTTCCACTAACTGTGGATCTTGGAGAACGTTGTAGTCTTTAAGCTGTTCTAAAGTTAAACCCCAAAGCATTTCAAACGCTTGATTCACCTGGAGGGTTTCTCCTTGGGGCGAAAGAATTTGCAGGCTGATGGGAGATTGTTCCACCAGGGTACGGAAGCGAATTTCTGAGTGGCGTAACAGTTCTTCAGCTTGTTTGCTTTCGGTGATATCTAGCGCTACCCCCCCAATTAGGAGACGACCCCCAGCGTCGGGGATGGGAAACTTATAAACGAGGAATTCCCCCAGGCTACCATCGGGACGCGGTGCAGTTTCAATTAACTCTAAGGCCTGGTTTTGCTGGGCAACTTGTTGAATGTTGTCGAGATAATGCTGCGCCAGTTCTGGAGGATAAAGATCGAAGGCGGTTTTACCCACCACATCAAGCGTCGGTAGGGCAAAAAGACGACCGTAGGTAGAGTTAGCATATAACAAGGTACCGCGATCGTCGCTAATCCAAGCGGCGGTTGGAGAACGATCCATGAAGACTTGGAAGCGTTCTTCACTTTCGCGCAAGGCTTGTTCTGAAAGGCGCAACTCGGCTGCGATCCGTTCGGCTGTTCGCCGCGCTTGGATTTGCGATCGCGCGATCGCAAATAAGGTGAGTCCTAAGAGCGTTCCTCCCATTAAAATTAAAGGGACTAACTGTTGAGTGGAGTCGCGCTCTAATTCTGGACGCGAGGTGAAGACAATGCTCCAGGGATGTCCGGCAATTTCAAAGCCTTGCGTTTCTCGGAAACGGGGTTGGGTTCCGGTCGTTGGGTGACTTCGATACAGCAGCGTTTCTGGGCGCATTTGCTCGCCGTCATAAATCTCAAAGTCCACATACGGACTGAGATTATCGTTAAATATCCCCTGCATGAGATCGCCAATGCGAAAAGGACTGTAGACAAAGCCTTGTAAGGCCGTTCGGCGTTCTGCTACCGTTGGGGGAATCTGGGCAGTCCCGTAAACGGGGACATAAATCAGAAAGCCAGCCTGTCTATTGACCTCTGTTTCTTGAACCAGCGTGACTTTTCCAGATGCCGCAGGTTCTCCCGTATCGCGGGCGCGTTCCATTGCTACTCGGCGCACGGGTTCGCTAAACATATCGTAGCCAAGGGCAAGTTGATTGCGAACATCTAAAGGCTCAAGATAGATAATGGCGTGATATTCGTCGCGCTCGTAGGTGGGACGAAAGTTAAAATTAGAGACTCCCTGCTGGCGCATCTGGGTAAGGAAAGCGGCTTGCTGTCCGGGGGGAATGCGGATAGAGTAGCCAATTCCCTGCACGCCGGGATACTGTTCTGCTAAGGCTAGACGACTGCTCCAAGCTCGAAACTCATTGACAGTAACGCGATCGCTGGCTGCAAATAAACCGCTTCCAGACTGCAACAGCGCCACATGAGTTTTAATGTGGTTCTCAATGGCAAGCTGAGTCGATTGCATGGCATTATTAAAACGCAATCTATCTTTGGTGGTTGCCGTTAGCTGCACTGAATAAGCTGCGATCGCACTTAACAATAGCGTTCCCAAAAGAATCATCGCGGGAATGCTTAGACGATATTGGGAAAGCCACCGAGAAGCAGAAAGTCGTTTCATGGATCGCAAGACCATTAAGGCGGAAATCAAACCAGCTATCCTACTTTAGCTCTAGCAAGGGGGAAAAGAGTGCTGAGTGCTGAGTGCTGAGTGCTGAGTGGGGAAGAGGGTGGGGGAAAGAAGGGAGTTGGGAGTTGGGAGTTGGGGGTTGGGGGAAGAGAGTGCAAAGTTCCGAGTTCCGAGTTCCGAGTGAAGAAGAGGATGGGGAGATGGGGGGGTGGGGGGATGTTAAAATGCTCCACAAAACCAATGCATTGTTTGGGTTTGGGATTGGGAGTTAGTGATGAGCTTAAGTTCGGTAGTTACGCCTGCTTTGGAAGAGATTGGTCAACGGACGAAACAAGCGGCGCGTCAGTTGGGGGGACTTTCTACCCAGGCACGCAATCAAGCACTAGAGGCGATCGCGATCGCTCTAGAAACTCAGGCTGCTGAGATTGTGGCGGCAAATCAGGCCGATTGTCAAGCCGCAGAAGCCGAGGGGATTGCAAAAGCGCTCTACAATCGGCTAAAAATGGATGAGGTGAAGCTCAAGGGTGCGATCGCAGGCGTGCGGGATGTACAACGCCTTGACGATCCCATTGGTCAAATGCAAGTTCACCGGGAATTGGATAATGGGTTAATTCTCAAGCGCGTGACTTGTCCTTTAGGTGTATTAGGGATTATTTTTGAAGCGCGTCCCGAAGCGGCGATTCAAATTACCTCCTTAGCGATTAAATCGGGGAATGGGGTGATTCTCAAAGGGGGAAAAGAAGCCTTACGTTCGGTTCAAGCCATTGTTAAAGCGATTCATCAAGGCTTATCGCAAACCGCAGTCAACCCCGATGTAGTCCAGTTATTGGAAACCCGCGAAGAGACGTTGGAGTTGCTCAAACTCGACCGCTATGTCGATTTAATTATCCCTAGGGGTTCTAATTCTTTTGTCCGCTTTGTGCAGGATAATACGCGCATCCCGGTTTTAGGTCATGCGGATGGTATTTGTCATTTGTACATTGACCAAGCGGCAGAAGTTGAAAAGGCGATCGCGATCGCAATAGACGCCAAAACCGATTATCCAGCGGCGTGTAATGCGATTGAAACGCTCTTAGTCCATCGCGCGATCGCACCCACGATTCTCCCTCCCCTAGCGGCTGCATTGCAAGCTAAAAATGTGGAATTGCGGGGCGATGAATCTGCCTGTAACATTCTCAAGATTGCCGAAGCGACTGAAAGCGACTGGTCAACCGAATATAGCGATTTAATTCTGGCCGTTAAAGTCGTCAATTCAATTGCTGAAGCCATCGATCATATTAACACCTATGGATCGAAACATACCGATGGCATTGTCACCGAAGATCCAGAAGCCGCTCAGACTTTCTTCTCCCAAGTCGATGCGGCGGGTGTCTATCATAATTGTTCGACGCGCTTTGCGGATGGATTCCGCTATGGGTTCGGCGCAGAAGTGGGAATTAGTACCCAACAAATGCCCCCTCGCGGCCCTGTGGGTTTGGAAGGTTTAGTCACCTATAAATATCAGCTTGTGGGGGCAGGTCATGTGGCGTCTACCTATTCAGGTAAAGATGCCAAGCCCTTTACGCACAAGGATTTGTAAGTTATGTTTGGAGAAGCTGACTTCTCAACTTCAGAGAACTCCCCAGCCTACCCAATTTGGAAAATGGAATGGTTTAAACTCGCAATTCGGTTGCGCGGTTCGGTTGCGCCGATTATTTTTCCTCGCGTTCTCTTTTTTGCCTTTTTAGGACTTGCCATTTCAGGTTTATACAACTGGGGATATCCGGTTTCATTACCCTTTTTAAGCAATGTTATTACCAACGTTGTCTTTAATTTAGTATTGGGTTTGCTATTAGTCTTTCGCACCAATACCGCCTACGATCGCTATTGGGAAGGGCGCAAGCTTTGGGGACAGATTGTGGTGACGACTCGCAATCTTTCTAGGCAAATCTGGGTAAATGTTCGCGAATCAGACAAAGATTTAGATCGCTCAGATAAAACCGCAACCTTAAACCTATTAAATGCCTTTGCTTTAACCACCAAATTAACCTTACGCAAAGAAGAACCCAACGCAGAAATAGAAGCCTTAGTCACTCCCAAACAATATCAGGAATTAAAAGAGGCTAAAACCCCTGCCTTAAAGCTGATTACTTGGATTAGCTATTACCTGCAAAGCCAGTATGAAAAAGAGCGATTAAGTAGCTATCAATTTACCGCCCTCAATCAGTTACTCGATAATTTAGTAGAAGGGTTTACGGGGTGCGATCGCATTAGCAAAACTCCCATTCCCGTATCCTATGCGATCTACCTAAAACGCGTTACCTTAATCTATTGTTTAGCGTTACCCTTCCAAAGCGTGGCTACAGTAGGATGGTGGACGGGTTTAATCGTCGGGGTGATTAGTTTTGTACTATTAGGCATTGAACAGATCGGCAACGAAATTGAAGATCCCTTCGGCTTAGATCCCAACGATCTCCCCCTAGATACCATTTGTAAAACCCTTCAAGATAACTTAGAAGATTTGCAGAAAACCTCGCCGCTTTAGAGGATGGGGGGAAGAAGGGAATTGGGAATTAGGAGTTAGGAGTTGGGGAAGAAGAAGATGGGGAAAAGAAGGGAATTGGGAATTAGGAGTTAGGAGTTGGGGAAGAAGAGGATGGGAAGTGGGGGGAAGAAGGGAATTGGCTATTTTCTTGATATTTCCTCAGCTTCCCTTACACTGATCGGCGGAAGCCAGCTTACAGCACTTGGTACTCAGCACACCGCTACTTGGCGTGCAAGCTACAGAACTCGGAACTTACATAGCATTCTTTCCCCCCACCTCCCCATCCCCCCATCCCCCCATCCTCTTCCCCACTCAGCACTCTCTTCCCCACTCAGCACTCAGCACTCAGCACTCAGCACTCTCTTCCCCCAACCCCTAACTCCCAACTCCCAATTCCCTTTCTTCCCCACTCAGCACTCAGCACTCAGCACTCAGCACTAAAGAAAGATGGATTGCATACATATTACTGGAATTCGCAGCTACGGTTATACAGGATTGCTTCCTGAAGAACAGGTTTTAGGACAGTGGTTTGAAGTGGAGTTAACCCTGTGGCTAGACTTATCGGTAGCCGGAGACAGCGATCGCCTGGAGGATACCTTAGATTATTGTGGAATCATTACCGGCGTGCAACAGCAGATGAGTACGGAGAAATATGCGCTAATTGAACGACTTGCTAGCGCGATCGCATCCAATATTCTTCAGCGTAACGCACAACCCCAAAGTCATCCCCCGATTACTCAAGTCAAAGTTCGCTTAACTAAACTGACTCCTCCGATACCCAACTTTGGGGGAACCGTTAGCATTGAACTGACGCGGCGTTATGAGGAATCATCAGTTGACTAGGCCTCATACTACCGTGATTTTAGCCATGAGTGCGGATGGCAAAATCGCCAATACCCAACGCCAAGCCGCTAGGTTTGGTTCGGCCCAAGACCGGGCGCATTTAGAGGCCGAAGTTGCTAAGGTGGATGGGGTATTATTTGGGGCGGGGACGTTACGCGCCTATGGAACGACGATGCGAGTCATGAACCCGCAACTGATCCAGCAACGCGAGGCTGGGGGGAAGCCACCGCAACCCGTGCAAATTGTGGTGTCTCGACAGGCAAAAATTGACCGGAATTTGCGCTTTTTTCAGCAACCCGTACCGCGATGGCTGCTAACCACTTCAGCAGGCGCGAACCGTTGGCAAAATTCTAGCCATTTTGAGTCTATCCGAGTTGATGAAACGGCAACGGGCGAGATTGATTGGCCCCAAGCGCTAGCACAAATGCCGTTTGAACGTCTGGCGGTGTTGGGAGGTGGCGAGTTAGTCGCCTCTTTATTCGCTGAAGATTTAATTGATGAATTGCGCTTAACGGTTTGTCCTCTGGTTTTGGGGGGAAGGGATGCGCCGTCTCCAGTTTCTGGCGTGGGTTTACCTGCTGGTAAGGGTTTGGAGTTAATCTCGGTGGAGGCGATCGCCCAAGAGGTCTTTCTCCATTATCGCGTTATCGGCACTCTGCAAGATTAATTTAATTGGTCTACCTTTAATAAAAACCGATCGCCCTGTATTGCAAGAATAGTTTCTATGGTGGAACAGATTAAGCCTCAGATTTCGGTTACTTGGATCGATCGGATCGCCGATGTTCCTCAAGCAGCTTGGGATGCGCTGGCGATGCCTTTGCAGACTCCCTTTTTTGAATGGGATTGGTTGCATAATTTAGAAAGCTCTGGCAGTGCTACCGCTAAGGCGGGTTGGCAGCCTTGTCATTTAACGGTGTGGCGCGATCGCGAACTGATTGCCGCCGCGCCGTTGTATGTTAAGGGTCACAGCTATGGCGAGTTTGTGTTCGATCATCAATGGGCCGATCTGGCGTATCGTTTAGGGATTGAATATTACCCAAAGCTGGTAGGGATGAGTCCGTTTACTCCGGCGGTGGGGTATCGCTTTTTGATTGCGCCGGGGGAAGATGAGGAAGCGCTAACGGCGATGATGGTGGCAGCCATTGACCATTTTTGCGATCGCCATCAGATTTCTGGGTGTAACTTTCTCTATGTTGACCCCCAGTGGCAACCGTTAATCGAACGTTTAGGTTTTTCCACCTGGTTGCACCATAACAGCGTTTGGCAAAACCAAGATTTTCAGACGTTTGATGATTACCTGGCGATGTTTAATGCCAACCAGCGACGCAATATTAAGCGCGAACGCAAAGCCTTAGAAACGGCGGGGTTAACTATGCAAACCCACATCGGCGAAGCCACTCCCCATACGCTTTTCCCGCAGATGTATCACTTCTATAGCCATCATTGCGATAAGTTTGGCTGGTGGGGAAGCAAGTATTTAACCAAGTCCTTTTTTGAGAAGCTATATCACAACTATCGCCATCGGGTGTTACTCAGCGCGGCTTATAGCGAAGATAACCAGCATAAACCCGTGGGAATGTCAATCTGCATTACCAAGGGCGATCGCCTTTACGGTCGCTATTGGGGCAGTTTCCAAGAAATTGACTGCTTGCATTTTAACGCCTGCTATTACACTCCGATTGAATGGGGGATTGCTAATGGCATTCAAATCTTCGATCCGGGTGCAGGAGGACGCCATAAGAAACGGCGCGGTTTCCCCGCCTTGCCTCACTCTAGCTTGCACCGTTTCTACAATCCCCGCCTCATGCAGATTCTCCGCAGCCACATCCACGAAATTAATCGTCTAGAACAGCAACAGATGGATGCAATTAATGCTGAATTGCCGTTTAAAATAACTCACCCTGCTTAGGGGTTGGGATTCGCATTCAGAAATCGGGTCAAGAGAGGGCGATTTTCGCTCCTCAACAGCTCAAACATCCTCTAGCGGGGCGGATCGAACCTTTATACCTTGCGATGGACGAGCGATCGCCCTACTACATGGTATATATAGCTACTTAGAATGGTGATGTTGTGCCCTATGCCGGAAATTGACCATCCTCAGCCCGATTTAGCTCTGAGTCTCCAGGCGCTGCAAATCCTCGATAGTAGCGATGACTGTATCAAGGTGTTGGATTTGGAGGGGCGAATTCTATTCATGAACCGAGGGGGGCAAGCACTTCTAGGCATCAAGGAGATAACGCCCTTCCTCAACACTTCCTGGATCGAATTTTGCCAAGCAGGGGATCGACAGGCGGCTCTGGAGGCGATCGCCCGCGCTAGAGCAGGTGAAGTTTTTACCTTTCAAGGCTGTTGTCCGACGTTGAACGGCGAACCCAGATGGTGGGATAATAAAATCAGCCCCCTGCGAGGAGTCGATGGACAGGTTGAACGGCTGCTGTGCATCTCGCGCAACATCACCGAACGCAGGCAGATTGAAGATCGACGCCAACAAGCAGAACAGAAATCGCAGGAGTCGGAAGAACGGTATCGAGCCATTGTCAATCAAGCCGTGACAGGCGTAGCCTGTGTCGAACTTGATGGCAAATTTACGCTCGTCAATCAGAAATACTGCGATCTTACTGGATACTCAGCCGATGAGCTGTATCAGTTCCGAATGCAGGACATTACCCATCCTGAAGATTTGTCCGGTAATGTTGAACTGTTTCATCGGATGCGGACAGAAGGCACGCCGTTTGAAATTGAGAAACGCTATATCCGCAAGGATGGCTCGATTGTCTGGGTCAATAATAGTGTCTATGCAATCCGCGATCGCGATGGCAAACCGCAGTCAGCAGTTGCGATCGTGTTAGATATTACCCAGCGCAAGCAGACAGAGTTCAGTGCTGAATTTCTCGCGGCGGTTACTCAATATCTGGCTGAGGCAAACTGTGTAGAAGAGATTATCCAAACAATCGGCGAACGCTTAAACCAATATCTGCAAACATCCATTTGTGCCTTCATCGAAATTAACGAGAGCCAAGAGGTTGCAGAAATTCGTCACAGTTGGCACCAAAAGGAGGCACCCAGTTTAGTCGGGGTTTATCATCTGACAGAATTTGTCACAGACGAATTTTTCCAAACGGCTAAAGCGGGACGATCCATCATTGTTCGAGATGTCACCACCGATCCACAGATTGCCGATCCAGAGAGATTGGCTCGTCTCAAAATTGGTTCGTTTATTAACGTTCCACTCATTAGGGACAATGAGTGGAAGTTTAGCCTGGGGATTTATCATCAAACGCCTTACCACTGGCGCAACGATCAAATTAGTTTGATGTACGAATTGGCAAACCGAGTTTGGACTAAGCTAGAACAAATTCGCGTTGAGGTTGCCCTACGCCAGAATCAGGAAATGTTTTCAGCTCTGGTAGAAGAGGCTCCTCTTGGGGTATATATGATTGATGCCGAGTTTCGCCTCCGGCAAGCGAACCAAACGGCGATCGCAGTCTTTAACCTTCAGCCCTTGATTGGGCGCGATTTAGCCGAAGCTCTCAGAACCATCTGGCGAGAACCCTTTGCAACGGAAGCCATCAATTGTTTCCGCCACACGCTTGCCACGGGCGAGTCTTACTACTCGCCGACGATTGTTGAACGCCGCGCAGATATTGAAGAAATTCAGTCTTACGATTGGCAACTCCACCGCATCACCTTACCGGATGGCAGCTACGGCGTGGTCTGTTACTTTTACGACCTCTCGGAACTCAAACGAGCCGAAGCCATGATGCGTCAAAATGGCGATCGCGATGCCTTCCTCGTCGCCCTCAATGATGCGCTGCGTCCGTTGAATGACCCGCTCGAAATTCTGGCAACGGCCAATCGGGTGCTAGGCGAACAGTTGGGAGCCAATCGGGTGACATACTTTGAGGTAAGAGGCACAGATTATTTCCTGGAACAGAATTATGTCAACGGCGCGGAGTCTCTGCGGGGAGGCTACCCAATCGAATCCTTTGGCCCGGAATTGCTGGCCGCTTACCGCAGAGGTCATACCGCTACCGCAACGGATGTGACGAGCGACCCGAATTTATCTGCGGCTCATCGAGCAACTTATGCCGATGTTCAGATTGCAGCTTATATTGGCGTCCCCCTGGTGAAACAGGGGGAGTTTGTGGCAGGATTGGCGGTTCACTCTTCCACCCCTCGATATTGGACAGCCGATGAAATTGCCTTGACAGAAGAAGTGGCCGAACGCACCTGGGCCGCTGTTGAACGCGCCCGCGCCGAAGCCGCCTTGCGGGAATCAGAAGCAAAATATCGCAAATTGTTCGAGTCTTTGGACGAAGGATACTTTCTAGCGGATGTCATTTTCGATGCAGATGACCAACCCATTGACATCTATTACCTGGAGGCAAACCCCGCAGCAACCCGCATGGTTGGGCAAGATTTGACCGGACGGCGGTTAAGGGAAATTGACCCCAACTATGAAGCCTACTGGTATGAAATCTTTGGTCGCGTTGCTCAAACAGGCGTCGGCGAACGGTTGGAACAATACGCCGAGCCGAACCAGAAATGGTATGACTTTTACGTGTTTAAAGTGGGCGAGCAAAATAGCCGTCGCGTTTCCGGGGTTTTTAAGGAGATCACCGAACGCAAACGGCGCGAGGCCCATGCGGCTTTTCTCGCTGAGATTGAGAAAGACTTCTCGCGTCTTTCGACCGCCAATGAAATCATGCAAACGGTTGGGGCAAAGATTGGGGCCTATTTAAAGATTACGACCTGCAACTTCACCGATGTCGATGAAGCCCGCGATCGCGTCACAGTCCATCACGGCTGGAGCAGTCCAGAGGTACCCAGTACAGTAGGAACGTTTCGCCTATCGAAATACTTAAACAAAGAGTTCGAGCGGGCAAGTCGGGCTGGAGAAACCGTTGTCATTGGCAACACGCAAGATGACCCGCGCACCGATGCTGCTAGCTATGCGGCACTTCGTATGTATTCGTTTGTCACGGTTCCGTTTCACCGCCAGGGGAGGTGGACGCATTACATCGCCATCTGTCACTCGCAACCCCGTGACTGGCGAGATGATGAAATTCAACTGATTGAGGAAATCTCAAACCGCATCTTTCCGCGTCTGCAACGTGCCCGCACCGAAGCCGCCCTGCGCCAGAGTGAGGAGCGATTTCGCACGGTTACAGCGACCGTCCCCCAACTCATTTGGACGGCAACGCCTGACGGTTATGTGGACTACCTGAGCGACCAATGGGCAGACTACGTGGGGCTTGCACCAGAACAACTTCAGGGTTGGAGTTGGCAACAGGTTACACACCCGGAGGATTTGCCCAATACGGTACGGGACTGGCAGCATTGTCTTCAATCGGGCGATCCGCTAGAAATTCAACATCGATTTCGCCATCGAACCGGGGAATGGCGCTGGCAGTTGGTACGGGGCGTTCCGATCAAAGATGCAACAGGAAACATTAGGCAATGGGTTGGAACTTGCACCGACATTCAGGGCGAGGTTGATATTAAAGAAGCCTTGCGGAAGTCAGAAGCAAAATATCGATCGCTATTCGATTCCATTGATGAAGGCTTTTGCATTATCGAAGTTTTGTTTGATGCAGCCGGAAAAGCATTTGACTACCGCTTTTTGGAAGCGAATGCAGCCCTTGAGAAACATACAGGGCTGGTGGATGTCATTGGCAAAACCATGCGCGAATTTGCACCCCAAATGGAGACGTATTGGTTTGAGATTTACGGCAGAATTGCGCTAACGGGGGTACCAGAGCGGTTTGAAAACACGGCCCAGGAACTGGGGCGGTTTTATGATGTTTACGCCTTCCGGATGGGCGAGCCACAGGAGCGCAAGGTGGCGGTTTTGTTCAATGACATCAGCGAGCGCAAGCGGGCAGAGCAGGACTTGCGCGAAAGCGAGGAGTGGGCGCGCATCGCCATTCAGGTTGCTAGATTAGGCGGGTGGCGGCTGCATCTAGATACCAGCTTGGTTGAAATGGATGAGCGGATGCGGGAAATTTGGGGAGAGCCAAAAGATGTGGTGATGGTTCCTTTAGGGCAGGTATTGGCGCGGATACACCCGGACGATCGCGAACGAGTTGCGGCGGCGGTGAATGCGGCGATCGCGCCTCAATCTACTGGAACTTACGAGATTGAATATCGCATTATCTGGGATGATGGCGCTGAACGATGGGTATTAGCCAAAGGACAAGCCCAATTTGCAGGGGAGGGAGAGTCCCGCCGAACGGTTGATTTCTTTGGGACGTTGCTGGATATTACCGATCGCAAACAGTCAGAAGTTGAACGGGAACGGTTGCTGAAGCGGGAACAAGCGGCACGGGAAGAAGCCGAACGCGCCAACCGCATCAAGGATGAGTTTTTGGCGGTGTTATCCCATGAATTGCGATCGCCGCTTAATCCTATCCTGGGTTGGTCGAAGCTGCTCCGGGGGGGTAAGTTAGATGAAACGAAGACAGCACAAGCGTTAGCTACAATCGAACGCAATGCTAAGTTGCAATCGGAACTGATTGAAGACTTGCTCGATGTCTCGCGAATTCTGCGCGGTAAACTGAGCCTTAATATTGCTCCGGTCAATCTTGCGCTCAAGATTCAAGGGGCAATGGAAACGGTACGATTGGCGGCAGAAGCCAAGCATATCCACATCGAAGCAAGCCTGACAGAGGATGTGGGTTTGGTTTGGGGGGATTCGGTTCGATTGCAGCAAGCGATCTGGAATGTTCTCTCTAATGCTGTGAAGTTCACGCCCCCAAGAGGGCGGGTTGATATCCAACTCCAACGGGTTGACTCCTGCGCTCAGATCGTGGTGAGCGATACGGGACAGGGTATTAAACCGGAGTTTCTACCCTATGTGTTTGATTATTTCCGTCAAGCTGATGGCACAACAACCCGGAAGTTTGGCGGACTGGGGTTAGGATTGGCGATCGTGCGTCATTTGGTGGAACTGCATGGAGGAACGGTTATCGCCCACAGCTTAGGAGAGGGTCAAGGGGCTACCTTCACGATTCGTCTCCCCCTCTTGCACGCGCCATCCCCGGTTAACCCGGATGAGCATTTGCCCCAGCAGTCCCTCGACTTAAGCGGGATCAAAATTTTGGTGGTGGACGATCAACCCGATACCCGCGAATTGGTGGCTTTTGTCTTAGAACAGCACGGCGCACAGGCGATCGCGGCGGCTTCTGCTCGTGAAGCCTTGCTGGTGTTGTCTCAAACCCAGCCAGATGTGCTACTGAGTGATATTGGGATGCCGGAGATGGATGGTTATTTGCTGATCCAGCAGGTGAGAGCGTTACCCGCCGATCGCGGGGGACAAATTCCGGCGATCGCCCTAACGGCCTATGCTGGAGATACCAATCAACAACAAGTGATTGCCGCAGGTTTCCAAAAGCACATCTCGAAACCGATTGAGCCAGAGAAGTTGGTGCAAGCGATCGTTGATTTAATGGGTTCGACTTAGAGGGGCGGTTACTGCGGGGGTGGGGGACAGGTGCGGTTTTGCCAGTCGCATTGGTAGACGTGGGGGGCTTGCCAACTCAGGGGAATTTCGAGTAAGTCTCGCGATCCGGTAAATCCTTGTCCAAGGAATAATAGCAGGGCAAAACAGTTGAGAATAATATGAGTCAGTCGCCAGCGTTGCGATCGGTCTTGATAAATGTCTTGGGCGATCGCAACGGAAAAGACCATTAACAAGGCGGCGGCCATCCCATAATAGAAATGAGAAATAAACCACTCGTCATCCCGGCGAAAGACGCCATCTTGCAAGCCTAAAACGACTAAGCCCGCCCCGGTGAGGGTTGCAAAAACAGCCCGCCAAATTTTCGGTCTAGCTTGGTACAAAAAGACTAATGAGGCAAGGGTCGCAGCAAAGATGAATACAATAAAAATGCCGGAAAACGGATTATCTCCAGCAAAGGGGTTGCGTTTGACAAAGATGGAATAAGCAAAGGCAATGAGGGTAATGCCAATGACCGATCCGGTTAGCCATTGTCCCACTCGATAATGTTCGGGCCCCACAATGGGGGGAATTTTGCTTTTTTCGCCTGCTTGGGTTTCAAGTCGGCGCTGGCGGGTTCGCCAAGCTTGATACAGCGTAATTCCCAGGATCGGAAAGACAACCGTAACGGCGATCGCGGGATGGATGAGCGCTAGGATATCTTGAGTTTCCATACCCCAATTTTTGAGTAAATATTAATGGATGGAGAGAGTAGAAAGACAGCGTTAGGTTGAAGTCCAAAACCCCACATAACCCTGGCTGCTGTTGGGTTGTGCAAGGCTCACCCTAAGCTACCATAGCATGGGACGATCGAGCGGCTTTGTCCGTCCATCAAGCTTTCTACTCTCTTACTGTAGCGATTAATTATTCTGAGTGCGTTGCATTCTGGCACTCAGCGGCGCATATCCAAAGGTGGCATTAAATTGACGACACCACACCACCACCGATTGATAATTGCTTAAATTAACGTTGGCTGGAATTTCGTAGCGCTGCATTCCACTGACTTTTTGCAAGCCGCCTAAGCTAATATAGTCCCCAGATTCGTAACGTTCTGGTTGGCTAGAACGATGCAGCAAGACAAATAAATCTGGGCCTGGATCGGTTTTAAAGTTGCTGTCAAACTCTAGATAGCGCTTGCCATTAACGGTTACGATTTTTGCCATACCTTGAGTCGGATGTTCGGCTGCAACAAACATTCCAGAGGGTTGCGGCATTTGGGCAATTTGTCCAGTGACTGCGGGTAGGGCTAAAGCGCCGGGTACAGAACTGAAACTGAATAGGGCTGCTAAACTTAAGAGGGGTAGGCGATACATATTGGTTGTTCTGAACGTTACCCATAAGCGTAAGGAAAATCCCCAATTGCTGAATGAGAGTTTGCTGAAAAGTTGATGGGTAAATCCCTAGGGTTTGCTAAGAAAATCCTGAATGCGATCGCGCTAACTTGTAGTAACCCCATAGGAGCGATTGAAGGTTGGGGAACTCTAAGTTGCGATCGCGATCGCCTGATTGTCCAGTTAACAGTGTCTCCAGCTTTTAGGGTTCTAGGGTTGAAACCCACTCACCCTCTGTTATCGACTGTGGAGAAGATTATGAAACCGTTATTCCCGATCCTAGCAACTGGCAGCCTTTTGGGACTTTTTGCTGTTGGGGGATTCTCATTCATCCAAGTTCCCCGGTTATTCGATGATTCGCCATCCACGACCATAGAAACGACAGATACCACGCCCCGTCAAGCCTACAATCCGATTGATTTAGAAGAAGTAAACGCCCAATTAACCGGAAACGATCCAGAAGCCGTTGCCCTGTCTGCGTTTGGTGTCAATGAACCGCAAGAAGGCAACTTTGAGGAAAACATACAAGTCGAGTCCCCCTCCAATCAGCGCAAAGTTGTCACCATTACCCAACTGGGGTTAGCCGATGATTCTGTGCGAGGTATGCGCTACCGGGTTGAACTCGAACCCACCGCCAACCAATGGCGCATCGTTTGGGCGGGAAGACAACAACGCTGTCAGCCGCAACGGGGTTCCCAAGAGTGGACAACCGAACTTTGTTTGTAAGTTCCCCTGCTTTTTGGAGGCGTCGCGCCCGTCACGCAACTCGCCTCCCCCAGAAAGAGCAAAGCAACTGTTCAGTTCCCTTACCAAGCTGCTTCGCTCTGGGTTGATTTTTGGATACTATTACTAGCATCTCAGGAACAGGTCTGGACTCTGGCTTGACGCGCCCGACAAATTCCCATTTGCCAGTTCTGGTACGCTAGAGTGCTGCCCGCAACGCACACCACCCGAAACCCGATATTGTTGTTGTTGTTACCGCGCTCGTTGATGTTGTTGTTGTTGCGATACGCAGAACGGCAGTTATTCGGATTGTTGATCCACGAACCGCCCCGCAGGTTGGCTACCTGCCCCTTCTTTACTCCCTCGCTGAGGCAAGTGAAGTAAATATCTGTCGTTGCAGTGGCCGGGTATTTCCGTAAGCTAAATGAGCAAACCAGCTTTGCAGAGAACTTGCCACCTGTGTATCTGTAATTTTACCTTGAATTCGGTGGCGCTTGAGCTTTTTGAGCCTGCGCCGTCCGCGTCGCAAATTCTCATTGCGAACTCGAATGCGTTTGGGAAAAACTCGAAAACCGAGGAAATTTGCGCCATGCTCGGTAGAAAATAACTGACTTTTAATCGGATGAATTTTTAAGCGTAACTGGGTTAAATAGGCTTCGATGGCGATTCTTGCATCAGCTAAAATCGTCCAGTCATTGGCAAATAAGGCAAAGTCGTCAACATAACGGACATAAGCATTAATTTTGAGTTCTTCCGCCACAAAATGATCTAAGCCATTGAGATAGACATTAGCAAAAAATTGGCTGGTTAAATTACCAATGGGTAAACCCTTGCGGCGCTGTAAGGGAGTCAGCAAGTCATCGCCGGGAAAATGCTCAATGATGGGAATTTGAGGATTGCTATTGTCAATAATCGTATCGAGCAGCCAGAGGGTATCTTGGCATTTTAGCTTGCGTCGCAATAGCAATTTGAGGATTTCTAAGTCGATGCTGGGAAAATACTTTTGGATATCGCAGAGCAAAACATAACGATGGGAACGGTAATGATCCACAAATCGATTTAAAGCCCGATGCATTCCATAACCCACTCGATTGGCGTAGGAACTTGAGGTGAAGGAGGGTTCAATCAGGGGTACAATAATATTGCATAAAGCGTGATGAACCACTCTGTCACGGTAGGGTGCAGCCGATACCGTTCGCAATTTGGGTTCTTTGATTTCAAAGGTACGATAGGTTCCCGGTTGATAGGTTTTGTGGGTTAACTCCGATTGTAGAGTGTTGAGTTCCCCTTCTAGGTTGTAGTTAAAAGCCAGGACATTTTCTCGAAAACGTTTACCTTTTTGGGCTTTACGGGCTGCAAGCAGAAAATTGCTAAATTCAGTGATTTGGGGATATAAATTACCGTAGCGTTTCATAAAAGTCAGCAATCCTAAACTCCGATCGTAACCCCTCTTATCTCCCCTCTCCCCGTGGGAGAGGGGCTGGGGGTGAGGGCTGACTCTGGCGCTGTTTGTTAATCCAACCGCCTAACTCTTTGCCAATCTCGTCAATCAGTTTACTGGCGTATTCGTAGCGGTGTTCTGAAAATAGATTGAAATCAAATAGTAACCGCGTTTGATAGCGCAAAATTGCCAGTTGACTGTTAATTGATTCTAGAATGGGTAGTTTTTGTTTGGTGTAACGTGCTAAAATTAACTGTTCCAAAATATCATAAAGCCGTTCAATCACGCGGTTTCCTAACATAAGTTTATGATCGCGAGGTAGCTTGTTCAGTAAGGGGATGTACCACTTGATTAAATCGTAAGTTTTTTGGATAATCGGGAGTTCATCCATTTTTTCTGAAAAATTTTAAACGCTCGCTACGCTCGCTAAGGGAAAAGAGAAAGAAGGGAAGAGGGTAAAAGGGTAAAAGTGTCAAGGGTTAAAAGTCCTGCCCGCAACGCACACCACCCGAAACCCGAAAGCGTAGTCGTTGCTACCGCGCTCGCTGAGGTGGTTGTTGCTGCGACACGCAGAACGGCAGAGATTCGGAATGAAGATCCACGAACCGCCCCGCAGGACAGCTTTAGAATCATTTGGCTTTTGAGAAAGATTATCATTCCCATCTAGCCAAGCACTACCATCCTCTGGCGCACCCTGATAACTATCATGCCAATCATCTAAACACCACTCCCTAACATTCCCATGCATATCATACAAACCAAAAGCATTCGGGGGAAAACTGCCGACAGGGGTTGTTTTCTTTCGATACTCGCCTTTGGGTTCCTCCGCATAAGTATAGTTCCCGTCATAATTAACTAACTGGGTCGTTATCGTCTCCCCAAAATAAAACGGCGTCGTCGTTCCCGCCCGACAAGCATATTCCCATTGTGCCTCGCTGGGTAAAGAATACTCCCGCCCCACCTTCTTTGACAAACGGGCGCAAAACTCCACCGCATCAAACCAAGAAACCTGCTCTACAGGACGATTATCCCCCTTAAACCTAGCCGGGTCAGCCTCCAAGCTCCGTTCCACCTGGGGAAGCGCCGCCACCGCCCGCCACTGCGCCTGCGTCACCGGATATTTTGCCATAAAGAATGCTGGCACCGTCACCGAATGCTGCGGTTTTTCATCGCCGTATCCCTCCCCTTTCGGCGAACCCATCCAAAATGTCCCCCCCGGAATCTCAACCATCTCCAGCATCACCCCCTGCCCCAAGTCCTCGGTAAAATACCGCGCCTGGTGCGTTTTCCGCTCCACTTCCTCCCCCCGTCGGTTCACCCGCACCGTCTCAAAGCTAAAGGATTTTAAGCCACTTTTACCCGGAACTTGTATTGTGACTTTCCCAAATTTCAGTTCTGGTAGAAGTTGGTCAAAGATTTCTTGCGCTCCCTGTTCGTATCCCCGTGCCTGACGACCAATACCTCGTGCTAAAGTCAACAAGGGCTTAAAGTTTGCCTCCGCTAAAGGTTCAGCAAAAGTTGCAATCAGCGAAGCAGCTTTAACTCGCTCTCCTCCCTCTCCCGTAAAAGTTTGCTGCAATTTTTCTGCTAACTGTTGAGCCAGTTCTGTTGGCTCTGTATAAGCTAAAGCAATCCATTCGGGATGCTCGCCCAACTCCTGAACTTCCAAATCCCTCTCTTGCAACCCTTGGTACAAGTAAAACAATAAAGCATCCGAAAGCTTATGCAGCCGCGACTGACCAAAACTTGCTTTGAGTGTTTTAAGCAACAAATGCCGGGTTAAACTATCCATCTGGTACAGCCGACTACCCAACGGTTGGCATAGCCCAGATAATAAAAGATCGCTAACAACTATCCAGGGTAATGTAGGTGCAAAATTTTCCCGCAGGTAATAAAGGAAGTCTGGTGTTAACGCCAGTGGAAATGCAGCATGACAAGCAAAGGATAGGTATTCTGGGAACTCTGCAACAAAACGTTCTAAGCGCTCTGTTGCCTCCTGGTACTGATAGTCATCAGCAGTGCTTGCAGCCATCATTTCCTCTAATTCGTCCAAAACCCCTAACTCGCTCTCTTCTAGCGGCTGCACGCTTTCTAAAAATTCAACTTGCGTAGCAGGCTGACCTCGCAAAATCTGCAAAAGTTCTCGCCAACCCGATAAACTAAAAGGAAACATTGCCACCTGGCAAGCAATGACTTCAGCCGTATTGTCCAGCCACCTTTCTTGAGGTAATGGGTTAAGCCATACCACCTGTTGCACAGCAGCGCGAACTTGGGTTAAGAATTTTTGAGTTAGTTCTGCTCTCGCTTGGCTGCTTCCCCCTTTGGCTGCACCCGCATCGCTAAAAATCATTGCTAGCGTTCGACTGGTATGTAAGCTTGCTATCAAAGTATCCAGTGGCTGCTTATTCAGCAGAGCAACATCAGTAAAAACAGCATCTATCGGACTGTTGCGGAAATAAAAAACTTGTATGCGCCTGAAAAAGTTTCTCTGAGTTGCAGTTTCAATCAACCGCTCGCTAATCAGCGCAAAGGGAGCCATCGAGTCGCTACAATCGACAAATAAAAGTAATTCTGTTTGATTAATTCGAGTCGGGCGTAAAGCCAACTCAGCAATATTTTCTTGACAAATTCGCTGAATTGTTCGCGCAATATCAGGTTCTGTCTCGCGTCCCTGGCGCATCAACTTTCGCAACGATCTCCACCCGTGTTGCATTTGCGCTCTCGTTACCGGAAAATATTCATCATTAAGAACAAACTTTTGTCGAGGACTTGCTCGCGATGGACTTTGAGCCACAGGAACAGCAACACCAACTTGAATATCTGCTAAATCAGATTCAAAATCATTCACATTCTGACTCGGTTCCGATGAGCCAACAGGTTCTTTAGTAGATGGCTGTAAGGGCGACTTTGAAGCTTTTCGCCTATTATTCTTTGTTTTCCCACGGTTTTTAGGTTTGACTTTAAATTGTTGTGTGAGTTCTTGTAACTTTATAGACTTATATTCTCGAAAACAAGCATCAAAAATCTTTTTCTCGGCTAGAGACTTTACCCAAAGCTGTTCGCAGAGTTCCTCTAGTTCATCTAAGCTTTGGGGAATATAGCCCAGGCTATAAGCTTTCCTCAAGAGTCCATAATCTTCTTGAATTCTTAAAGGTAAACCAGCTTGTTTCAAATCATAAAACAAATGAATTAAATAAGGATCGTCAGGAGTCATCTTCCGTTCTCTCCCGTGTTTTATGATAACGAATCTGTTCTTCGCGAGTTTTGAGTAACAATCCTAAGTTTTCTCTAAACAAGGCAGGTACATCGCTCAATGGAGCAAATAAAATTTCCTTAAAAGCTTTAATAAAATCTAAAAGCTCGCTGGTACTAACTTGCTTTCCCCCTTGCTTCGCAGTTAAATTCTGTAAATCTAAATAAGCGTCGATAATCTTATCAATATTCGGCAAATCTTGCCCAAAATGAGCTTGTATAATTGTCTCCAGTTCTGTTCTACTTGGAGATTCCATGTAATGAAAAAGACAGCGCCTTAAAAAAGCGTTTGGCAAATCTTTTTCATTGTTGCTAGTCACAATTAAAATAGGAGGATTTTTTGCAAAAACCTCTTCTTGAGTTTCTTCAATCAAAAAACATTTTTCATCTAACTCAACTAAAAGATCGTTAGGAAAATCGATATCTGCTTTGTCAATTTCATCAATTAAAACAACCGCAGGTAAAGGACTCTTAAAAGCTTTTCCCAAAGCTCCTAACTTAATATAACCTCTCTGTTGCTTGTCTTGTAAATTTTGAATAATTTTCCCTCGCAAATCGTTGGGTAAAAACTCACTCCTAACCAGTTGAGTATCGCGCAATCTTCCTACTGCATCATAAGTATATAAGCCATTCCTGGCTTGAGTCGTAGATTTAATATACCAAGGAAAAAAAGGCCAGCCCTCTTTATTGATAAAATCCTTCCATTCCGTCTGGTCTTTAATCCATTCCAAAGCAGCTTTGTTAGCAGGATTATGAGAAAAATGATAAGCAATCGCATGAGCTAGCTTCGTTTTTCCTACCCCTGGCTCTCCCATCAATAACAGAGGACGCTCAAGTTTAATCGCCAACTGAACAATTTTAATCAGCGATTCACTAGGACAGTAAGGGGTTTGTTTATCCCCTGGTTCGGGATTAATCTCTCCGGTATATTCAAGGTTATAATCTGGAATAGGTTGCATCATAATTTAAATCCATTTTTGATTTTTAGCCAACTAGAATTAGGTTTACATATTTCGCAAATCTCCTTAAATACATATTCGGGAATTCCCTCATTACTCTTGTTCCAGATATATTGAACTAAAGGTGATAACTGATACGGTTCCGGGCAATTTAGTAAATTACGATTTGTGCGTACCCAGTTCTTCAAAATATCGTCTGGATGCTTTCCAAATTTAGTCAGCATTGGCAAAACAGTACAATGATCATCCGGCATACAATTAAACGGATCGACTGGAACTATTCCCGTATTATCTACTAAAAATAAGATTAAGCAAGATTCTATGTCCTCCGATAAATGTTTTTTGGATTTTTCAACCAACGGAATCCAAAACTGGTCAAGTAATTGATTTCGTTCTTCAGGATAAAGAGCATCAAAATTCCGAATACAAAAAATCAAAGTTCCTTGCAACCAATACTCAAAAGCGATGTCAATACAAGCTTTGACAGAAACATTAGAACCCAGAGAAAATCTTTTAGCTAATAGTGTCCAAACCGTGTCAATATATATCTCTCGATTGGGACTATAAGGGGGTAGGTCGATACGTACCAGCTTTTCTGCAACATAGGCATACTCAAAATGTTGTCTCACTAAACGATTGGTTAGCCATAACTGACCATAATTACACGTTCCATGAATCAAAAAACTGATAATTTGACGCTTTTTAATATAATTATCAAAACTATCATTTTGAGCTTTGTAATCTAGAGTATCTAAAGCAATCTCTAAAGGCTTGCCCTCATTTAAGGTAAAGTTTTTTTGACAGTTTCTTTTAGGTTTTGCTCCGCTAACGCTATCATAATCTTTGTCAGTAAGTATAAAATTCTTGGCGAATTCAGCTAAGGAACGATTGCCTTGAGACTTCTCATTCAAGCCTTGTTTAACCAAATAAAATAAATTCTCTAATGTAGTAATATTGACGCTTTTCCCATTCCTAACATCCGTAATTGTTTGTCTACCCATACTCCAACGTTCTCTAGCCCATTCATACACTTTGTTATGAGAAGGCTCGCAGCCAAAGATCGCCTTTAAAGCTGTTTCCAACTTAGCCCTACCAGAAGGTGTTAGCTGACATTGCTTACCAGAAGACACAGATTGAAGTCCACCTCAAAGTAAAAAAATTGGGAATCTCTACTATAGTGCAACACTTACCTGGTATCTTACAGCACCTCCTACCAGGGATTGCCATCTCATGCCTTTAAACAAGTTTACAAAATTGTCGATCATCAACAGTCGATCATCAGCAGGGGGTCACTCATAAACTCTGTATTGTAGTCAGCATCAGGGATCGAACACCTGATACCTCTACTCCTCTTTGCTGCTGACAGGAGAAATAACCATGTCTAAGTCTGAATCTCGCAAGCTCACCAAGCGCGATATCATCGTTGGCTTAACCATTATCACGATCGAAATCCCGCAAATTTTTGCGGCCTATTTGACGCTGGCGCAACTTTATCCCTTCCCCACGGCCAGCGCGGTTGAAATTGAGGAAGTGTGCATTCAACCGCCGCGCTAAAACCTGGTAGAGGCGGTTTTCGCGATCGCCTCTACCATGAAGGTCTATTTTGCTTCATTCGGGCGAGGCGATTGCGGATTGCGATCGCAGTTCTTACCGCAGGGGGGAGATATTGTCCGGGTTCTTCTACGGGGGGGCGAGATTCTTTCCCGGAAAGGGGTTTAGTCATCATGCAATTGGCTAAACTGTCGATGTGACCTTCTAAATCTAAAGTGTGCAAGGCTTCTTTAGCAGACCGATAGCGTTCTCGCGTCGAAGGTTTAATGAGTTTATCGATAATTTCGGCTAAATAATCGCCCACTTGGATAAAATTACGCCAGCAAATTTCCCCGGTTTCCGGATTGGTTTGCAGTTGTAAGGGCGTTCTTCCGGTTAATAGGTAAATGCAGGTAATTCCTAATGCGTAAAGATCGCTGCCATACACCGGACGCAAGGACAACTGTTCGGGAGGCGCAAAGCCTAGAGTTCCGACGAAATTCGTTGAAGTTGTGGTTGTTTGTTGATCTAAAGCTGCTGTGGTTTCGGCTAATTTTTCTTTAACGGCCCCAAAATCAATTAAAACTAACTTGCGATCGCTCTGACGGCGGAGAATATTGGGGGGCTTAATATCGCGATGGATCACCCCTTGATAATGGATAAATTGCAATAGGGGCAAAATCTCGCTTAAGAATAGCTTCACCTTAGTTTCCGAGAATGTCCCATATCGCCGTATTTCCTTGGTGAGGGTCATTCCTTCAACATACTCTTGCACCAGATAAAATTCGCCCTCGGCCTCAAAATAATCAAATAACGCCGGAATTTGGCTGTGGTTGCCTAATTGGTGCAGGGTTTTGGCTTCCCTTGCAAAGCACTTTCTCGCCCGTTTCAGCGCCGCCTCATCGCTGGCTTTGGGAAACAGTTGTTTAATCACGCAGTAGGGAGACTCTGGCTGCGTGATATCTTGTGCCAAAAAAGTTACACCAAACCCCCCGCGCCCTAATAACCGATGAATGGCATAGCGATCGCGAAATAGTCGATCGGACCCGCACAGTTGACCGAGTTGCGAGGGGTGTTGCACTTCCCGGTTAAAATTGAGCAACTGACCGCCAGAAGCGTGATTCTTGTGCATAGCTCTAGAGGTGGATAAACGAGAAAGAAGTGGGGCTTGCCATTGGAGTTGCGATCGCCATTCTCAACAAGACATCCTATCAAACTAGAACGGCGTTGATTCTATCTTACAGAGAGGTTTCCCAAAAATTTGTGACCTCATACCCGATCTGCTCTAGCATTTGTCGAAATAAGGGCAAACTTAAACCAATAACATTACTATGACAGCCCACAATCTTTTCGACAAATAATCCGCCATAACCCTCTAGCGCAAAAGCCCCCGCACACTTGAGGGGTTCTTGGGTGCGAACGTAGGCTTCAATCGTGCGATCGCTAATATGGGCAAAATAAACCTGCGTCACTTGGGCGCGGACAATCCGAGTCGATCGTCCTAAATCAATTAAGGCATGGCCCGTATAGAGTTCGCCACAATTTCCCCGCAACCTTTGCCAACGGGCGATCGCCTCCGTGCTATCTTTTGGCTTACCATGAATCTCGCCATCAACGGCCAAAACCGAATCGCATCCCAACACTAAAGCATGGGCTAAATCTGTCTCTAGCGACTGAATCACCATTTCCGCTTTAGCGGTGGCTAGCTGGTTCACCAATGCTTCGGGATGGCTTAACTGAACTTGCGACTCATCAAAATCGCTAACCCGCACTTGGGGAGAAAATCCCGCCGTTTGCAACAAGCGCAACCGCGCCGGAGAGGCAGAAGCTAATACCAGTTGAGGAAGATCGACACGCATTTTAATACACTGAAAACGATTCCACAGCTTGCCTAAACGTCTCTTGGGCTTTTTGCCAACGGCGTTCTGTGGTGGATAGGTTAAACGTAAACAGTTTGCCCCGGCTGATGGCGACGCTAGCAAAATTATGCCGTTCTCCCCCCTCTTTGAGCTTGACGGCGTATTCTAACAGGTAATAGGTCTTGCCCTTGGCTTGTCGCGACTCTGCACTGACTAACTCAGCAACGCGCCCAGAATCGGGAGGTGCGATCGCGCTTTTACTCAAACGATACCCCACTTCAGTTGCATCGCCTAAATCTTGTAACAATCGATCCTTCGGTACCGGACTCATCATCAGCGATACATTCTCACTGCGTTCCACCAAATCGCGAAACACCACATCCGGCCCAGAACGCACCTCTACCGGAACCCAACCATTCGGATAAAGAAACTCATAACCATCTTCCGCATCCACATAACTTTGCAACCCCACCCCAGTAGCGACGCAGCCACCCAGACTCAGGCCCAGTATCATTATCAATACTAAAACCAGTCGCTGACCCATTCGGAATCGTTGGTTATTCATCGCACTCTTGATTAACGTTTAACTTTCATCCCAGGGGAGAACAATTTCAAAAGTTGTGCCTCGACCCCGTTCAGATTGTACCGTTATCTGTCCGCCGTGCCGCTCTACCACAATCGAGTGAGAAATCGACAATCCCAAGCCCGTACCGCGACCGATGGGTTTTGTGGTAAAAAATGGATCGAAGAGGCGTTGCTGCGTTTCGGGTTCCATGCCAATGCCATTATCGCTAATGCGGATTGCCACAGCGGACGGTACCGAGTCTAACACCGATGTTTGGATGGTAATGGTGGGTTCAAAGGTTGCATGAGTGCTACGCAACTTTTCTTCTAAGGCATCAATAGCATTCGCCAGCAAATTCATAAACACCTGATTGAGGTGTCCGGCGTAACAGCGTATGGGGGGTAGGGCGGCATAATCTTTATGGATTGTAATGTCAGACCGTTCTGGATTAGCCCGCAGGCGATGCTGAAGAATCAAGAGGGTGTTATCGATGCCTTCGTGTAAATTCACCGCTTTGCATTCGGCTTCATCAAGGCGCGAGAAGTTTCGCAACGATTCGACAATCTCGCGGATGCGCTTGGTGCCGACATTCATCGATTTCAGCAGGTTTTGCAGATCGGCGGTGATAAAGTCGAGATCGAGTTCTTCAATCGTGTCGGCAATTTCGGGAACGGGTTCGGGATAGTGGTGTTGATAAAGATGCAACAGATCTAGCAGATCGTGGAAGTATTGGCGGGCGTGGGATAGGTTGCCATAAATGAAGCTAACAGGATTGTTGATTTCATGGGCGACTCCAGCCACCAGTTGCCCCAAACTTGCCATTTTTTCGCTTTGAACCAGTTGGGTTTGGGTATTTTGCAGGCTGACTAAGGCTTGTTCGAGGATGATGTTTTGTTTGGCGAGTTGCTGAGAGGTTTTCATGTATTGTTCGAGGAGTTGCGCCTGGGCGAGGGCAATTCCGACTTGGTTCGCCAGTTGTTGCAGCAATTCCTGTTCAAAGGCGGTCCAGTCGCGGGTGGTGGTACATTGATGGGCGATGAGGAGTCCCCACAGATCTTCGCGTTGGAGGATGGGAACGACGAGGTTGGCTTTGACTTGGAATTTTTTGAGAAGTTCGACATGACAGGGTTGCACGTCGCAGTTATCTAAATCGGCGATCGCTCTAACGCGTCCTTGGCGATATGCTTCTAAATAGCGGTTGTGGAAGCACGGATCGGTAATCGTTTCTCCCAAAATGGACTGACAGTCGCCGGAGGTGGCTTCGGAGGTGACGACGCCTCCGCCATCGGGCAGCAGTTGGTAAATTAAGACGCGATCGCAATTGAGAATTCGCAATACCTCGGTGACGGTGGTTTGCAAGATTTCTTCAATTTGCAGGGATTGGCGGATTTTAACGGTGATTTCGGCCAGCAGTTGCGATCGCTGATGCTGTTTGAGGAGTTCGGCTTCTGCGAGTTTGTTGGGGGTAATGTCGGTAACAATCCCATCCCAAAAAATTTCGCCCTCGCTTGTCTTTTCTGGACGAGAAGCCCCGCTAATCCATTTCATTTTGCCACTCGGCGTCCAAATCCGACCTTCCCAACGCCAGGGCGAGAGATTTTGTTGCGAGAAGGCGACGGTTTGCACAAAGGTGGCGCGATCTTCGGGATCGACTGCATCTAATAACAGTTGACCATTTTCATAGATTTGTTGGGGGGTGAGTTCGTACACCTCTTGGGAACCGGCGCTGACAAAGGAGAATTTGGTATTACCATCCGGGGTTAACACGAACTGGTACAGCATCCCCGGAACGTTTTCCGCCAGTTTTTGAAAGTGTTCTTGCGCCTGGTGAATGGCGGCTTGGGCGTGTTTTTGTTGGGTAATGTCGTGGAAGAAGACGGATAAGCCCTCGTCGGAGGGATAGATGCGGACTTCTAGCCATTGACGCTCGGCTAAGGTACAAATTTCAAAGGTGGCTAATTTACCGGTGGCGATCGCTTCTGCGATCGCGCCTTCCAATTGCGAACCGCGCCATTCTGGAAAAACCTCCCATAGGCTTTGTCCGAGGACTTCTGTCTGAGAACGGTGTAAAATTTGCTCGCCGGAATGGTTGAGATAGGTAAATTGTCCCTCGCGGTTGACGGCAAAGAAGCCATCGGTGATGCTTTCTAAAAGGTTAGCCAGTTGCGTTTGCGATTGGCGTAAAGCCCCTTCAACTTGTTCGCGCACCTGAATTTCCGATTGCAGTTGAGCAATGGTATCTTGCAATTGCTGGGTGCGCTGTTTAACGGTTTGTTCGAGTTGGACTTCGGTGAGTTTGCGCTGGGTAATGTCTTCAAAGAGGATGGCAAACTGGTGAGGGGCGGTGGCAAAGGCGCAGATGCGAAAATCTTTGTCTAAGGCTTCAGAATAGGCTTCAAAGGCGATCGCTTCCCCAGTTTGGGCAACGCGGGCAAATTGTTCAAGATAGGCAATTTCTCCAATCCCCTCTAATTGTGAGGCATAGGTTCCCACGGCTTGTTCGCGCTTCATGCCAATAATGTCTTCGTAGGCGGGGTTAACCTCTAGGATGCGATAGTCGGTGGGGTTGCCTGCTAGATCGTAGAGCATTTCGCATAACATTACCCCTTCGTTCATGCTGTCGTAGAGGGAACGATATTTCTGTTCGCTGTTACTTAGGGCAATTTCGGCGTGTTTGCGATCGCTAATATCAATTAAGGCCCCATCCCACAGGATATCCCCATTCACCTGTTGTTTGGGTCGCGAGGTGGTGTTGACCCATTTAATCTCGCCGGAGGTATCGATCAGGCGGCCCTCCCAGTGCAGTTGCGATAAAGTGGTGGCAGAATGGGCGATCGCGCTTTGCCAAGAATCAAAGTCTTCCGGATGCACGAACCGCCGAAAAGGGTCTTGTCCTTGTAACAAGCTATCGGGATTGATGCCTAATAAGTCGCGAATATAAGGGCTAATATAGGTTAACGTATCGCTGCGGTCTGCCCCTTGCCGATATTGGTAAATGACGGCGGGAACGTTCGCCACTAATTGAGCAAAGCGGGTTTTAGACCGCTGTACCGCTAACTCTAGCTGCATGGTATAGGTAATGTCTGCCATCCAACCCTGCCATAAAATTTTCCCGGAAGGTTGGGCTTCTGGAATGGCACAAAAGGTTAGCCATTTGACTTTCCCTTCTGAAGTAACAAAACATCCTTCCCATTCCCAGAATTGCGGTTGCTGTTGAGCAGTTTGCAGGGTTTTAATAAAGGACTGGCGGCGATCGGGCGGTAGGCGTTCGGTTAACAGGTGGGGGTTGGCAATCAGTTCTGCGGCTTCGAGTCCTAGTAATGTTTTACAACCCGCGCTGAGGTAGGTAAATTCGATGTATCCTTCTGGGTGAAAGTAGCCCTGGTAAACGAGTCCGGGCAATTGAGACAGGAGGGTTTCAGGGTGTTGAAAGTGGGGTGAGGAAATGATACCCCCTTGAAGTTCGCAAGCAGGACGGGCAGCGGGTCCAAAAGATAACATAGGGATTCACTGACAAAAAGAGAATGAGATGATGAGCTTGAGGATGCACCTGTAATGGAATTCCGGAGAGTCGAGAATGCTGGGAACTGGAGGTGATATTACAAATTTTAATAATTTTTTTAACTGAATGGTTTAAACAGTCTCCCTGATGTTCCCCGGAAGGCCTTGACTGATGCCTCCCTCATTAGATAGATGTTCGAGGCTCGGTATAAGATGTATCTTTTCCAGGGATAAGGGCCTGGGTGTCTGCGGATTGGTGCGATCGCTTCGCTACCGCATTCTAGGCGACAGCGATCGCACCAGGCGACCTTCTAGAATCGAAGAGCAGTCCGGTCAGCGAGTTTTGTATGTTAACCTCTGTAGAAGTGCGCTGGTTTTTAGCAGGCAGCGTTCCAGAGAAGATCGAAGCATGGTTTTTAGCCGAAACGCAAATCGGTCAACTGAGTCCCAAGGAACAGCGACAAGATATTTATTTAGATTTAAGCAATCGCGAAGATTTGGGGATTAAACTCCGCCAAAATAATCTAGAAGTGAAATGGCGAGAAACCCAGTTTGGTTCGCGCATCTGGGAGAATTTGGGAGAAGGCTACAGCGAACGCTGGATGAAGTGGAGTTGTCCAGATGAAATTGTGCCAGAATTTGCCCAACAGGCGATCGCCTCTAGTCGGTGGATCGCCATTGATAAGATTCGCTACCAGCGCCACCATCAGCAAGCCGAGGGGAAATGCGCCCTAGAGTTAAGTCAATTGCAACTCAAACAGCAAACCTGGTGGAGTTTTGCGGCTGAAGCGACGGGCGATCGCAGTAGTTTAGAGACGCTTTTAGACCGAACCCTCAAACAATTATGTCAGCGCGATCGCCCTTGTCCTCAGTTTGAACTCGTGACTTCCTACTCCTATCCGCATTTCTTAAGCGAACTTTAAGATAGAACTAGCCCCAGGAATCCAAATCTAACGCCTTAGAACCGCCGCGTTCTAGCTGAATTAAGATTTGTCCGAGTTGATACCAGACTAAGCCGCTAATAAACAGCGTCAGAGGGAGTGAAATGGCATAGGCGATCGCGCCAGGGAAGCCAAACACCTCCAAACCAGCGGATAGAAATACACAAATTCCCGCCGATATCCCCAGAAACGGTAAGAATAGATTAATGCCTCTCATATTCGCTAAAGTACGGGTAGAGCGGTTTTTAGACCATTCCTGTACTGACTGCTTCAGCGTGGCATCAAAGGCTAACCCAGAGGTAATTCCTGCCAATAACCCGGCAACGAGTAAAAAGTAAGGTGGATCGACAAATCCAGGCACGCTAACACTCCTCGGAATTTATGCAACAATCTTTGCCTTAATCATCATGACTTGAAAGTGGCCATTGAGGGAATTAAAGCGGCCGCCCCTTCTCTAGAAAAGTTCGCCAATGCCCCCAACGCTACGTTAAACAGTTGCGAGGGTTCGATATCTTCTTTAATCAAGTTCCACAGGCGACGGACTTCTTCGGTATGCAGGCGATCGTCTTCAGTTAAGGCTAGCAATAGCTGAGAGCGTAAAAACTTCCCTTCTTCAGACAGCAAATAGTTTAAACCGAGTTGGGCAGTAGGGAGCAGATCGAAGGAATGATCCGATCGGGCGATCGCAATCATCTCTTCTAGCCGATCCCAGCGGAAGCGGCCCCCTTTAAACAGCACCTCAATTAACCGCCGTCGCAGTCGCGGAGACTCGCCCGTCAAGAGGCGGCGAGACACATAGGGATAAGCCACATCGACAATCTTAAAATTGGGATTCAGCGACAGGGCAATCCCTTCTTGTGTCACCAAAGAACGGATAATTAAGGCAAACTTGGCCGGAACCCGGAACGGATAGTCGTACATCAACTCCGAAAAGCGATCGGTAATCGTTTTGAAGTTAAAGTCGCGGACGCTCTCGCCCATCATGTCCCCTAAAACCGCCTCCAGAGCCGGAACAATGGGCATGATATCGGTTTCAGGGGTTAAAAAGCCTAATTGGACAAAATCGCCTGCAAGCTCAACGTAGTCCTTGTTAATCAGGTGAACGACAGCATCAACCAAGGTCTCTTTGGTGAGTTCGTCCAACTGATCCATCATCCCAAAGTCAATAAAGGCCATCCGTCCGCCTTGGAACCATTTTCCCGGACTGCGATCGCCATCAACTGGACATTGCGGGGGCAGGGCAAACAGGTTTCCGGGGTGCGGATCGGCGTGGAAAAAGCCGTGTTCGAGCAGTTGTTGCAACCCGGCTGTGACGCCAATGGTAATCAGGGTATCGGTATCTAAGCCATTTTTCTCGATTTGTTGGGTATCGGTGAGCTTAAACCCGTGAATCCATTCTAGGGTGAGAACCCGTTTGGAGGAGTGACGCCAGTAAATGACGGGGATTTTGATTAGGGGATGATCGCGGAAATTGGTGGCGAATTTTTCGGCGTTGCGTCCCTCGTTGAGATAGTCGATCTCTTCAAAGAGTTTGGTACCAAATTCATCGACAATTAAGGTCAGATCGTGACCTAAATTCAAGGGCAGCCAAGGCGCTAGCCACCCCGCACACCACCGAATTAAGGCGAGATCCAGGGTGATGACGGGGATGAGGTTGGGACGCTGGATCTTAACGGCAACTTCTTCGCCGCTATGCAGTCGCCCTTTATAAACTTGACCCAAACTGGCGGCAGCAACGGGTTGGGGCGAGAGTTCGCGGTAAATGGCCTCAATCGGTTGCTGGAGTTCGGTTTCCAGAATGTTGAAGGCTTCGGTAGTGGAAAAGGGGGGAAGTTGGTCTTGGAGTTTGACCAGTTCTTCTAAAAAGTCTTTGCGGATCAGGTCGGGCCGGGTAGAAAGGGCTTGTCCGACTTTGATGTAGGTTGGGCCTAAACGCGTGAGAATGGTTCGGAGTTGGACGGCGCGTTTGAGTTTGCGTTTCTCGGTTTGGCCGGTCCATTTGTCGATTTGTAAACCGAGGATAAATCCAGCAAAGTACCAAATGGCGACGATGCTTCGCCAGAGGGTGAGCCAGGGACGATACTTGTAGTATTGAGCGATCGCCTCTGCGTCATAAACCCTTAAACGCTGGAGTGGATGGTGCTTCACGCGATGATCTGCCTCTTTGACGAACAACTGACTATCGAAGCGATAAAATTTCTGCACCTTCAAGGGGTGCTAGACTGCTCGCCAGATGTTCTTAAAGCCCACGAAGCTGCTGTTTAATACGGACGAAAACAATAATCTCAAATTGGAGGAAAACAAGCTGCTATACGGCTTCAACTAACCGGGAGCAGAAATTTTTATCTTTTTCTTAACTATAGTATAAGAAACTACAACTTTTTTGGGCAGAATATTAACGTTTGTAAAGCCTCGCCGGGATCTGCTGAGTAGAGGGGTTGCCCCTACCCAGGATAAGCGACGGTTTAGGCAAGCGTCAGGCTGTCTTTTAAGCCGTAGGTGACTGCGAGTTGTTGTTCTTCGGTCAGGTCGGGAAACATCGGTAAAGACAGGACTTCCTGACAAGCTTGTTCGGCAACGGGGAACTGTCCGGGCTGATAGCCCAAATTTTGATACACGGGTTGTAAGTGCAAGGGTAAGGGATAATACACCATTGAACTAATCCCTTTGGCCTGCAACCGATTGCGAACGGTATCGCGATCGGGGGATTGACTTTTAACGCGAATTGTGTATTGGTTCCAAGTGCTAACGCCCCCCGTCGGTGCTTGAGGGCAAGTAATGTGGGGAAGCGGTTGTAAGAGTTCGTGGTAGCGGGCGGCCCGCTGTCGGCGCTGCTGATTCCAGGCGGGCAGGTGTTTGAGCTTTGCCCGCAAAATCGCAGCTTGGATGGCATCTAAGCGGGAATTGACCCCCACTGCTTCGTGCAGGTAGCGTTCCTTGCTGCCATGCTCGCGCAACATTCTCACCGCCGCCGCGATCGCCGGATCGTGGGTTGTCACCGCCCCACCATCGCCGCAAGCGCCTAAATTCTTCGTGGGGAAGAAGCTAAAACAGCCCACATGACCGATACTCCCCACCGTTTGCCCCGCCCACTCTGCTCCCGTAGCTTGGGCGCAATCTTCCACCACCGCCAACTGATGCGCCTGGGCGATCGCCATCAAGCGGGTCATATCTACAGGTTGTCCAAACAAGTGAACGGGTAACAGCGCTCGCGTCCGAGGGGTAATTGCCGCTTCAACCTGTTGCAGGTCTAAATTAAACGTTTGCGCCTCAATATCCACAAATACGGGCGTAGCACCCGCCAAAATAATCGCTTCTGCGGTGGCGATAAACGTAAACGGCGAGGTAATCACCTCATCGCCCGGCCCAATATCCAAGGCCCGCAACGCCAAAAATAAGGCATCGGTGCCAGAATTGCACGCGACACACTCTGAAGTTCCTACCGACTGAGCAAATTCGGCTTCAAACGCTTCAACGACAGGCCCACCAATATAGCGCCCAGAAGCCAGCACCTCCAACACAACGGGAGCCACTTCTGAGGCGATCGCTTCGTACTGCTGCTTTAAATCAACGGGAGGAATATTGTTCACTCGCTTACACCACAGGTTTTAACCTATAGAAACCAATCCAACTTGCACTGTTTGACATTATGTCACGGCTAATTTGCCGATCCAAAATTTCCTTGACAGCCAATTAGGACGATCAAACGCTAAGATTTGTTTGCCAAGCTAATGAGCAAGCCATTATCCTGCTTAAGGTTGTTTGCTTGACCCAGTACAAACCTTTGGGACTGCGGACAGATCAGAACCTATGCGAAACTTCCGATATATTTTTGGTGTGAGTGTCAGTGCTGCTCTTGCTTTGAGTAGCAACAACACAGATTCGGCTGCGCTGAATTCTCTCAAAAACGAGACCCTTCAGCCAGCTCCTGCGATCGCTCAATCTCAGAACCCTGAAGCGAGCGAGATTTTAAATCCAGCGCCTCTGTTATTGGCGCAAGCAACCTCACCAGAACCCTCTGGAGGAGCGTTGCAACCCCAACTGGCGGTTTCAGAACCCGAACGGATTCAAACCCCATTGCTGGCAGCCGCTAGCCCGTCACCAGCCGTTCCCGTTCAGCCCCAGATAGTTGTCTCTCCAGTTTCAGAGGCCGCTAGGGTGGCTGAAGTGGCTCCCGTTCAAGCCCAAGCTGAAGTGGCTCCCGTTCAACCGCAAGCTGAAGTGGCTCCCGTTCAAGCCCAAGCTGAAGTGGCTCCCGTTCAACTGCAAGCTGAAGTTACCCCCGTTCAACCGCAAAATCCAGCATCTATCGCGTCAGGAACGCCGCCTGCTCAGGTACCGGGTGTAGCTCCCTTCGCCCCAGAACGCCCTAGCGTGTCTCAATCACCCGATTCGCTGTACCTCGATCCAGATACCAATCCTTTACTGTTTCCCACCCGACCGGAAGAGGTGCGTCTAGAGGGAACTCAACCCTTAACCCTCGAACAAGCGCTAGAGTTGGCCCGCCGGAATAATCAGGAGTTGCAGGTTGCTCGCCTAGAATACGAACGCTCTAGAGCAGTGGTGCGCCAAGCCCTAGCTGCGGAATACCCCACCCTGAGCTTACAAGGGGATGCCAGCCGACAACAATCTCCGGGCGGACAAATTGCGGCGGCGGGTTCTCCTCCTGGAGGCCCGAATCCGGATGCACCGACGAATACGCTCTCAGGGACATTGCAACTGAGTTATGACTTGTATACGGGGGGATTGCGATCGGCAAACATCCGAGCCGCCGAACGACAGCAGCGCGTCACTGAGTTAGAGGTGGAGCGTTTAGGCGAGCAGTTGCGCTTGGATGTGACTGAGGACTATTACAACTTGCAGGAGGCGTTAGAGCAAATTCGGATTCGCCAGCAGTCGGTGAATAATGCTTTACGCAGTTTGCAAGATGCTCAAGCTCTAGAGCAGGCTGGGGTTGGCACCCGGTTTGCGGTTCTGCAAGCCCAGGTGCAGTTTGCTAACGAGCAACAGCGGTTAACAGAGGCGATCGCTCAATTGCGAACCGCTCGCCGCCAATTAGCCCGCCGCCTGAGCATTCCCCAGTTTGTCGATCTCACCGCCGCCGATCCGGTACAAATTGCCGGCCGTTGGGAATTGCCGTTAGAAGATAGCATTGTTCTGGCGTTTCAAAATCGGGCCGAACTCGAACAGCAGTTGGTGCAGCGAGAGTTGAATGAAGCTCAACGTCGCGCTGCTTTGTCGGCTCGCAATCCCCGCATTAGCCTGTTTGCCAACTACAACGTGCTGAGAACTTCCTCAGATGACCCGTTGGGAACAACCGGAACGGGGGATGGTTATACGTTGGGAGCGCGGGTGAACTGGAACTTGTTTGATGGCGGTGAAGCCAGAGCCAGAGTCAGACAGGAAGAGGCAGATATTGCGATCGCGGAAACTAATTTCGCCAACAACCGCAATCTTGTCCGCCTGCAAGTGGAGCAATCTTACTTTGAGTTGGTTTCAACGTTTGAAAATATTCAAACTGCCTCGATTGCGCTTGAACAAGCCCGCGAAGCCTTGCGGCTAGCACGGTTGCGCTTCCAGGCAGGGGTTGGAACGCAAACTGAAGTGATTGATGCGGAGACGGATCTAACCTTGGCTGAATTTAACCGAATTCAAGCAATTTTGGGTTATAACCGCTCCCTGGCTCGTCTCCAACGCGCAATTAGTAACTTCCCCGGTTTGGCAACGGCCGCTACCCCATAATTGACCCCATTATGGATTTTGAGTCAGTTCTAATTGCTGCAACCGATCGAGTTTAAAGATGGACTCTGCCGCACACAGTCGTTCAAGTGCTTGCTCGGCGCTAATCAGGCGTTTGAGCACCACTTGACCGATGGTATGAGTCTGGGCGTCTGTTGAGGTCGCCTGCGGCTTCACCTCTACCATCAGCACTGCGTCTTCTACACGGTACAGCCAAAGCTTTTCGCCTTGTTCAACTAGCCCGACGTTTAACTGTTCAATTTTTGGCTCTCGCCGCCATGCGGCTTTGTTCCAAAGTCCGCCAAATTCCCAGACTCGACCAACTGTCCACCCATCTGATAGAAAAAAGTATTTCAAGGGTCAACTCCCATCCGTACAACATCAAAGGATAACTTAGACCACTGCTTAGTCTCTCACCACTGGCTGCAAGCCGTATAGCCTAGAGTTGCCGATTGGCCCTGTTCGTTGAACCCCAAGCGCTAGACTAGACTATGTTGCTGCTGGATGCTCGCTCATGTCCAAGGTTAAGTCTTCTGTAAATTATCCGGTTAGCCTTCGGGTTGACCAAGTTGACCGCTATCATGGCGTTGAGGTGGCAGATCCCTATCGCTGGCTAGAAGATCCCAATTCTGAGGAAACTCAGGCTTGGATTGAAGCGCAAAATCAGGTGACGTTTGACTATCTTCAGCAAATTCCCATTCGCCAAAAGCTGAAACAGCGCCTGACGCAACTGTGGGATTATGAGAAGTATGGCGTTCCGTTTAAAGAGGGCGATCGCTATTTCTACTTCAAAAATGACGGCTTGCAAAATCAAAGCGTCTTATATGTCCTCGACAGTCTAGAGGGCGAACCGAGAGTTTTGCTCGATCCTAATCAACTTTCAGATGATGGTACAGTAGCTCTCTCCGGGATTGCCATTAGTGAAGATGGTCAATTGATGGCCTATGGTTTGTCGGCTTCGGGTTCCGATTGGCAAGAGTGGAAAGTCCGCAATGTCGAAACCGCAGAAGACTTAAGCGACCATCTAAAATGGATTAAATTTTCGGGCGCTTCTTGGACAAAAGACGGTAAAGGATTTTTCTATAGTCGCTACGACGAACCCCAAGAATCAACCCAATTTAACGATATTAATTACTATCAAAAACTCTACTATCACCGCTTGGGTACTTCTCAAAACGAAGATATTTTAATCTACGATCGCCCCGATGAAAAAGAGTGGGGATTTAGCGGCGAAGTCAGCGAAGATGGGCGTTATTTAATTATTAGCGTTTGGATGGGTACAGATTCTAAGAACCTCTTATTCTATCAAGATTTATCGGTTCCAGAATCACCAGTTGTAGAGTTAATTAATCAATTTGAAGCCAGTTATAGCTTTATTGATAACGAGGGTTCCTGCTTTTGGCTGCGAACCGATCTTGATGCCCCTCGCGGTCGATTAATTGCCATTGATACTGAAAAACCTCAACGCGAACATTGGCAAGAAATCATCCCTGAAACAGAACAAGTTTTAGAAAGCATTGGATTGCTAAATCAGAGTTTTGTTGTCCTCTATCTGCAAGATGCCCATACCTTAGTTAAAGTTTTTAATCTAGATGGTGCCTTAATTCGAGAGATTGATTTACCCGGAATTGGTTCGGCGGGTGGATTTAGCGGGAAGCGGTGCGATCGCGAAACCTTTTTCAGCTTTACCAGCTTCACCACCCCTCCCACCATCTATCGCTACAATATGGTGACAGGAGAAAGCACCATCTTTCGCCAACCGCAAGTCGATTTTAACCCCGACGACTACGAAACCCAACAGGTGTTTTATCTCAGTAAAGATAAAACCCAAATTCCCATGTTTATTACCTACAAAAAAGGTTTAAAACGGACGGGCGATAACCCAACCTATCTTTACGGCTACGGGGGATTTAATATTTCTCTAACGCCCAGTTTTTCAGTCAGTAACATCATTTGGATGGAACTGGGCGGCGCTTTTGCCGTTGCCAATTTGCGGGGCGGCGGCGAATATGGAGAAGCTTGGCACCAAGCCGGAATGCGACTAAATAAGCAAAACGTCTTTGATGACTTTATTGCAGCCGCTGAATGGCTGATTGCGAACCGCTATACCAACCCCGCTAAATTAGCCATTGGCGGCGGAAGTAATGGCGGATTATTAGTAGGGGCTTGCATGACTCAACGCCCCGAATTATTCGCCGCCGCCCTTCCCGCAGTCGGCGTTATGGATATGTTACGTTTTCCTCAATTTACCATTGGTTGGGCCTGGTGTTCCGATTACGGTTCCCCCGACAACCCAGAGGAATTTCAGGCACTTTACGCCTATTCTCCCTTACACAATCTCAAACCCGGTACCGCCTATCCTGCCACTTTAATCACAACCGCCGATCGCGACGATCGCGTGGTTCCTGCCCATAGTTTCAAATTTGCAGCAGCTTTGCAAGCCGCCCATCAGGGAGAAAACCCCGTGTTAATTCGCATTGAAACCAAAGCCGGACATGGGGCGGGTAAACCCACCACTAAGATTATCGAAGAAGCGGCTGATAAGTGGGCTTTTCTAGTCGAAACTTTAGAGGTTCCCGTTTCAGATTCTCCAAGTTAAACGGCAACCTTCAAGCCGTAACTTTGAAAAATCGCGATCGCGCTTTCCACTAACTCCGACGATGCGGGTGGAGTATCCTTCAGTTGATACTCATACCCCAACTGTTCCCACTTGTACTCGCCCATCTTATGGAACGGTAGCACCTCCAGGCGTTCCACATTGGTGAATTGTGCCACAAACTCAGCCAAGCCGCGCATATTCTCCGGATCGTCCGTTAGATGAGGAACTAATACAAACCGTATCCAAGCGGGTTTGTGAATTTCGTTTAAGTATTTCGCAAAGTCCAAAGTCGGTTGAATGGCGACGTGGGTGACTTTAAAGTAAGTTTCTGGGTTAAACGACTTAATATCCAGTAAGACAAGATCCGCATAGTCCAGAACGGGTTTAGCCGCCTCTAAAGTGGTGTAACCCGACGTATCCAAAGCCGTATGAATGCCCAACTCATGGCAGCGACGAAAGATTTCTCGCACAAATTCCGGTTGCATCAGGGGTTCTCCCCCCGTCACCGTAACGCCACCTCCCGAAAAGCGCATATAGGAACGATACTTTTGAATCTCCTCGATCAGTTCGTCAACCGTAACGGGCTTCCCATCAGTAATATTGCGACAGTCCGGATTATGGCAATATAAGCAGCGTAACGGACAGCCTTGTGTAAAAATTACAAAACGAATTCCAGGGCCATCTACAGTTCCACAGGTTTCAACAGAGTGGATTTTTCCAGTAGTCGTCATCTTTAAGTGCTTCTCTAAGTGCTTCTCTAAGTGCTTCTCTAAGTGCTGAGTGTAAAGTGCTGAGTGCTGAGTGGGGGAAGGAGTGCAAAGTTCCGAGTTCCGAGTGGGGAAAAGAGTGCTGAGTGGGGAAGAAGGTGGGCGAATGGGGGGAAATTAGTGCTGAGTGCTGAGTGGGGATCTAGAACAATAGCTGATTTACCTTGATTCTCCCCATTTTTAAAGAGTGCTGAGTTCCGATCAGTCTGGGAGTAAGTCAGAATTAACCCCAACTCCCTTCTTCCCCAACCCCCAACTCCTAATTCCCAACTCCCTTCTTCCCCCCCATCCCCCCATCCCCCCACCTCCCCATCCTCTTCTTCCCCAACCCCCAACTCCCAATTCCCAACTCCCTTCTTCCCCATCTCTTGCAAAGAAATAGGGAATAGAAGGATTCTCCCATTCCCTATTGGGGGTCTAAAACTTAGGTGAGAGCGTTAGAATCTTTCGTGGAAAGTGCGGCTGATGACATCGAGTTGCTGTTCGCGGGTGAGTTTGATGAAGTTCACTGCGTAACCGGAAACTCGGATGGTGAGTTGAGGATACAGTTCGGGATGATCCATCGCGTCAATCAGTTTTTCGCGGTCGAGGACGTTAATGTTGACATGATGGCCGCCGTCGTGGAAGTATCCATCGAGTAAGCCTGCGAGGTTATTCGCCCGATCGGTTTCGCCTTTACCCAATGCTTTGGGGACGATCGAGAAGGTGTAGGAAATTCCGTCTTGGGCGTGTTCGTAGGGAAGTTTGGCGACAGAGGCTAAGGCTGCGATCGCGCCCTTGGTATCCCGTCCATGCATGGGGTTTGCCCCTGGTGCAAAGGGAACGCCTGCTTTACGTCCGTCGGGGGTACTTCCGGTTTTCTTCCCGTAAACGACGTTAGAGGTAATGGTCAAAATCGATTGGGTGGGAAGGGCGTCGCGATAGGTTTTACACTTCCGCAGGCGGTTCATGAAGTCGCGAACGAGGTTCACTGCGATTTCGTCTACGCGATCGTCATTATTCCCAAATTTAGGATAGTCGCCTTCAATGGCGTAATCCACGACTAGCCCTTGTTCGTTACGGATAACTTTGACTTTCGCGTACTTAATGGCTGCAAGGGAGTCTGCAACTACGGATAACCCAGCCACGCCGCAGGCCATTGTCCGCAGAATATCGCGATCGTGCAACGCCATCTCAATGCGTTCGTATGCATACTTATCATGCATATAGTGGATGACGTTGAGGGTGTTGACGTAGAGTTTCGATAGCCAATCCATCAACAGGTTAAACTTGGCCACCACTTCGTCATAATCGAGATATTCAGCAGTAATTGGCGCAAAGGCGGGGGCAATTTGTTCGCCCGATTTTTCATCCTTACCGCCGTTAATGGCATACAGTAAGGCTTTGGCGAGGTTGGCGCGGGCCCCGAAAAATTGCATTTGCTTGCCAATTCGCATCGCAGAAACGCAACACGCAATTCCGTAGTCGTCGCCGTATTCCGGCCGCATCAGATCGTCATTTTCGTATTGAATTGAACTGGTATCGGCGGAAACTTGGGCGCAGAAGTTCTTGAAGTTTTCTGGCAGGCGTTCTGACCATAGTACAGTCAGGTTGGGTTCGGGGGCAGGCCCTAGGTTATATAGGGTGTGGAGAATGCGGAAACTGGTTTTGGTGACTAACGGACGACTATCTTCGCTGAGTCCGCCAATACATTCTGTCACCCAGGTGGGGTCGCCGGAAAACAGTTCGTTATAGTCAGGCGTCCGCAAGAAGCGCACCATCCGCAATTTCATGACGAAATGGTCGATATATTCTTGCAGTTGAACTTCTGTGGCGTCGCCGTTGTGCAAGTCGCGTTCAAAGTAAATATCTAGGAAAGTGGAAACGCGTCCCAAGGACATCGCCGCACCATTTTGTTCTTTGACGGCGGCTAAATATCCGAAGTAAAGCCATTGAACGGCTTCTTTGGCATTCGCTGCGGGCCGGCCGATCTCGCAACCGTAGCTAGCGGCCATTTGTTTGAGTTCGTTTAATGCCCGAATTTGTTCGTTAAGTTCTTCAGACAGGCGAATGACTGATTCGTCTACAACATCGCATTCAAGGGCGGCGAGTTGTTGTTTTTTATCTTGAATTAAGAAGTCAATGCCATACAAGGCAACGCGCCGATAGTCGCCAATAATTCGACCGCGACCGTAGGCATCGGGTAAGCCGGTAATGATGCCGGAGTGACGCGCTAACCGCATGGAACGATTGTAGGCATCGAAGACGCCATCGTTATGAGATTTGCGATATTTGGTGAAGATTTCTTTGGTTTGCGGATCGAGTTTGTAACCGTAGGCTTCGAGTCCTTTTTCAACAACGCGAATCCCGCCGTTGGGCATAATGGCGCGTTTGAGAGGTTTATCGGTTTGCAAGCCGACAATTTGCTCTAGGTCTTGATTGATATAGCCGGGGGCGTGGGAAGTAATGGTTGAGGGAACTTTCGTATCGGCGTCTAAAATCCCTTTTTCTCGCTCTTGTTTCATCAATTCTTGAACTTGATGCCAGAGCTTTTGGGTACAATCAGTTGCACTCGCTAAAAAGTCGCGATCGCCTTCATAAGGTGTGTAGTTTTTCTGAATGAAGTCGCGTACATTGACTTCATTTGTCCATTTTCCTGGAACGAAGGTTTTCCACTGTTCAAACATAATCCTTAAATCTCCTCGTCGTTCTGTTGCTTTAACGAGTCAACTGTCTAATTCCTTTATTTCCAGTTTATCTCTAATCTCAAAAGCGAACGCCTGAAAGTCCAACTTGCAGATAATCTAAATAAACAATATAGAGGTTGTTTTATCCGAATTCTGTTGCTTGCTAAGGGTTTGCCAAAAATTGGAGTTTTAAGGAACTTTACGAAGCTAAGATTTGTATCGCGATTTGTGGAAATCAAAATAATTTGTTAACGCTTCGCTACCCGGCTCTCATTATTAAATCGTTTCTTAAAATACAATTATTAATTTACGTTTTGGTCGCATCTGTTACACACTTAAGGGAGAGCCACTACCGGATTGAAGTATGTGGGGATAACTCAATTATGAAAAAAAGAATTGGGATTTTGACCAGTGGCGGAGACTGTCCCGGCTTAAACGCAGTCATTCGCGCCGTTGTCAGCCATGCCACCTTAACTTACGAGTGGGAAGTTCTAGGTATCCCGTATGCCACGCAGGGTCTACTCGAACGCAAAAGCGAGATTCTTAACGTTCACGGTCTGGAATTGCATGGCTTAGACCCTTTGTTAAGCATGGGGGGAACGATCCTCGGTTCTATCAATAAAGGGGATACTGAAGCTAGGGCAGAAGAGGCGATCGCAGGTTATCGCGAGTTAGGATTAGATGCACTGATTGCGATTGGTGGCGAAGGTAGTTTAGCCATTCTGTACAAACTCGCGCAAAAAGGCGGCTGGAAACTCGTCGGCGTCCCCAAAACCATTGATAACGATGTCCCCTTTACCGAACGGTCGGTCGGGTTTGATTCTGCCGTAAACACCATTACCGATGCCCTCTATCGCCTCAGCTTCACCGCCGCCAGTCACGACCGCGTGATGGTGGTGGAAGTGATGGGACGCGATGTCGGTCATTTGGCTTTACACGCTGGAATTGCAGGCGGCGCGGATGTGATTCTCATCCCCGAAATTCCCTATTCTATTGCTGGGGTCTGTCGCCATATTGACAATTTGCGGAACCAGTGGGGGCGAAAATTTGCGATCGTAGTAGTGGCCGAAGGTGCCAAAACCCCCGATGGCGAGTCGCGAGTTTACACCGATGCCCACGGCGAGGTACGTTTGCGGGGAATTGGCGAGTATATTACCGATCAAATTGCCCGCTGTAGTGGCAATCATGTGGAAACCCGCGTCACGGTTTTAGGTCACGTTCAACGCGGCGGTACCCCATCGGCCCTAGACCGCCTGATGGCCACTGCTTTTGGTAAAGCGGCGGTGGACTTGGTTGCACGGGAACAGTTCGGCCAGATGGTGGCGTGGCAAAATGGTCAGGTGGTTAGCGTCCCCCTAGAAGATGTGTTTCACAATAGTCCCAGACCCGTAAAACCCGATGATTTTCTCGTTCAGACGGCTAGAGGGTTGGGCGTTTATATTGGGGAGGTTGCTGAGGTCGAAAGTTGATCGGGTGATGGTTACTCCAAAATTTGCATTGCTTGCAAAACGGCTTCCATGTGGCTAAAAACGTCATCTTTAACGCGTGCGTTGATAGCATAGTACCGAAGTTTTTCCCAAAAAGTGGTAAAAGTTAGGTTGGGGCATAGTGCGATCGCTGATTTTACAAAAGAGACCTGTTCTATAAAAATGACATTGACTCCTCTTTTGGTGAGAACAGTCTGAGCGATCTGTTGAGATGATGCTTCAATGCACTGTCCATTAGCTCCGATCGCAAAAGTAATCGAAGTCAAGCCGTATTGACTGGCTTTGAAAGCTGCATGATCGACATCCTGCTCGCTAAAGGGTTTATCTTTAACCTCAACTGTTCCAAAGAGTTGACCTTCTCTTTTAATGTCAATATCTCCTACTTCTTGAGAGGAAGCTCCACTTTGATTGACTGGATGAACAATCACTTCAAATCCTGTAAACTGGTCAAAATGTACCGCTAAAGCAGCGCCCATAACGATTGCAGCGATTTGCCCCTCAAGCGATCGCGCAGTTAGCATCTCAACAAATTCAATAATTTTCAACTGGAAGTGAGTCGAAATGACCAGTTGGGAAGCTCTTTGACTCAAGGCAGTTTGCTTTTCAAGAGCATACCTTGTCGCCAGACATTGAATTAAGGTGGCGATCGCACTATCCCATTGTGTTGTGAGAAGCGGAATAGAACGATCTTGAGCGATCGCGATCGCATCTCTAAAAATTTGCTTGGCTGCTTGACGCTCTACCGTCACCCTAAAAGCACTCATCTTTCTAATTTGCCCAATTGTGCAAAAAACTCACCCGGATCGCTACCCGTTGCGCGCACCCATCGTAAAGCTTCTAGAATATCAATCCGGCGTTCCCGGCGTTCTATCTTAGAAATATCCGGTTGAGTTAAACCGATCGCCTGAGCAATTGCTTTTTGAGAGAGTTTTGCAGTTTCTCTTAAACCAATAAGTGCATCAATAATGGTGTGGTACTCAGGATCGTGAATGCTTGACACCGATGGCTTATGACTTTTCATAACTCAGATATTGATTGGGAAAACCAAATATGCCAAAATCGCATATATGAACAATCAAACGACCTTATCAGGACTCTCCCTGTTCTCTGGTGCGGGGGGGATGGATGTCGGCTTTCTCCAAGCAGGAATCAATAATGCAGCACCCCCAAGATTAAGGCGTTTAACGGTGGATGAAGCCTTAAGACTGCAAACTTTTCCCCATTGTTATGAATTCATCGGTAGCCAGAGTTCCATCTATAGACAAATTGGGAATGCGGTTCCCTGTAATCTAGCGCAAGTTGTTGCAGAGGTTATTCGAGATTGTCTCATCAAGGGTAAAGTTGAGGCCCAAGTTCCGATAGACAGTCTAAATTCCCTTAGACAGAATCGCGCTAACCCCAATCCTATCTTTGTCGATTATCAAGCGTTAGCATCCTCTGAAAAGATACGGCTCTAAGATCCTCTAAGTCTGCACAGTTGGAATGGTGTGCCTATTGGCTCCAGCGATCCCATGCTGCTCTGGCAATCTGGGCGATCGCAGCTTCGCGAGTGGCTTGGTCAGCCGTTGAGTCTGAAACAAAGACGGCGATCGCTAAATGTCGCCCATTGGCTAGCGTCACCAGTCCCACATCATTGGTTGCAGCCGTTACCCCCTCTACAGTACCTGATGTACCCGTCTTGTGCGCTACCACTGTCCCTTCTGGCAATAACCCTTTGATCCGCTTGAGTCCCGTAGGAGTCTCCGTCATCCATTGCAACAATAAGGCCTGGCTTGATGCTGAAAGCCCTTGCCCTTCATGCAATCGACTTAATAACGCAACGGCTGCATCCGGGGTTGCAGAGTTGCGATATTGTACGGCATTGTCTTGACCGATTTCCCGTTCAGTATTGGCGACAACCATGTCGTTAATGCCCAAATCGCGCAAATACTGGGTGACAACTTCTGGCCCACCCACTAATCCGAGCAGGACATCGCAAGCAGTATTGTCACTTTCAGAAACCATGTACTTCAGGAGTTCTGCCAGAGTTAATTCTACCCCTTGTGGATGCTGGTCTCGAATCGGACTGTGCTGACGCTCTAAGGCAAAATCACGGGTTTCAACGCGAACTTTCCGATCTAGGTTGAGGGTGCCTCGATCGACTTGGGACAGCACCGCCATCGCAATCGGAAATTTGTAGACGCTTTGCATGGGAAATTGCTGCTCTCCATTGAGAGTAACGCTCTCTCCGGTTTCTAGGACGGTTGCTGTAACTCCAACCTGTCCTTGAGCAGTACGGGAGATTTGTTCAATGCGATCGCGCAATTGATTTTCGTTATCTGGGTTGGAAGCTGCAATCTCTGAACGCTCATGAGTTTGATGCTCTAAGGCGTTCGTGCAACCTACGCTCAACAAAGTCCCGCACAATAGGCACAGCCACACTTTCTTAACCGTTGCTTGAATCATCAGCTTTGAACTAGAGCCACGAACAGCTTGGTGCTACATTCTTCGATTGCTTAATTTCGGATGATGTTATTTTTAAAGCTCAACTGCTTTTGCTGATATTGAGAACAACATTGCCCTAAGACTTGACTTTGATATCGCCTAATAATCTAGCTTGAATCAGATAGAATTCTTATTTCGCATCCATCCAGTTATCGCCTTTGTGGATTTCGACAATTAGGGGGACACTGAACTTGACATTTGTTTCAAATAGTGCATTCTCCATTGTTTGCTTAATTTGCGGTTGCAGTTCTTCCCATTCTGCGGGTGGCATTTCTAATACCAGTTCATCGTGGACTTGCAGGAGTAGCTTGGCTTGGTAGTTTTGTAGGATTTGATGCAGCTTGACCATTGCAATTTTGATAATATCGGCGCTAGAGCCTTGAATGGGGGCATTAGCGGCGGCGCGGAGGTTGCCTGCATCATTGGCACTCAGGCGTTTGAGTTCGCCTAGGTTAATCTCTTCGGGATTTTTGCCTTTTAGGGATTTTAGGCTTTCGGTTTCAAAGTTAAAGTAGCGACGACGGCCTAAAATGGTTTCAGCATAGCCAAGTGCGATCGCCTGTTTTTTCACCCCTTGTAAATATTCAAAGACTTTGGGATAGCGGTCGTTGAATCGCTGAATAAAGGTATTGGCATTAGTTTTATCTACTTTAGCCGAACGGGAAAAGCGCAAGGCACCCATCCCGTAAATGACGCCAAAGTTGATGGTTTTGGCGAGACGGCGTTCTTCTGAAGTAATGTCTTCGCGTTCAAATAGAAGTTGTGCGGTAACGGAGTGAATATCGAGGTTTTTCTGATACGCTTCAACTAAAATTGGCTCTTGACTTAAATGCGCTAATATGCGTAGTTCGATTTGCGAATAGTCAGCCGCGACTAACACCCAACCCGGCTTTGGTAAAAAGGCTTTGCGAATTTGACGGCTAAATTCAGTCCGAATCGGAATATTCTGTAAGTTAGGATTGGAGGAAGAAAGCCGTCCGGTTGCGGTGACGCTTTGGTTAAAGTTGGTATGGATGCGCTGGGTTTTGGGAGATACCAGCAGGGGAAGCGCATCCACATAAGTAGATTTGAGTTTATCTAAGGTGCGATAGTCAATAATCGCCTCAACTACGCCGCTTTCATCATCTTCTTGCAGGCGTTCTAAGGTTGCAGCATCGGTAGAATGGCCTGTTTTGATTTTACGGGATTTTTTAGTCGGTAAGCCGAGTTTGTTAAACAAGATTTCGCTGACTTGTTTGGGAGAACCGAGATTAAATTCTCCTCCGGCTGCTTCGTAGGCGCTTTTTTCAATTTCGGTGAGTTTTTGTTCGAGTTGCTGAGATAGGGTTTTTAAGTAAGCGGTATCAATGGAAATTCCGGTGATTTCCATTTCAGCTAATACGGGTTCTAGGGGGATTTCGATTTGATAGAGTAATTCAAGTAATTGAGGAGTTTCAGCAAGTGCTTGGCGCAGGTGGGAAACGAGGCTAAAGGTGACATATGCATCCATTCCGCAATAGTTAGCAACTGCGGGAATATCAATATCTGCAATGGTTTTCCCTTTGGGAACCAGTTGGTCGTAACTTTGGGAAATTAAGCCTAAATATTTGATGGCTAGGTCGCTTAAACTATGGCTGCTATCGGGATTTAAGATATAACTAGCTAGCAGCGTTTCAAAAACAACGCCTTGTAATTTTACGCCTTGATAATGGAGAATGAGGCGGTCAAATTTGGCGTTTTGTAAGACTTTAGGATAAGCGTTGCTTTCTAGAATGGGGCGTAACTTTTCTAGCGCAGTCGCCCTTTCTAAGTTCTGTCCGCTATGATGTCCAATGGGGAGATAGCAAACCTGGGGTTTTTCGGAGTTCGGTAACTGAAAACAACAGCCAATTCCGACTAATTCGGCTTTTTGCGGGTCTAAGTCTGTGGTTTCGGTATCCCAAGCGGTGGGAAAATTTTTATCGGTACATTGTTGTAATTGTTCGACCAGTTTATCCAGTTTTTCAGGAGTATCGATAATTTGTACTCCTAACTGAGATTCATCGGTATTTTGTTGCGCTTGTTGGGCGGCTTTGGTTTCTTCTAGACTAAAAAAGGATAAGGATTCATCTTCAATTTCCCAAGGCTTGCTATCTGCTTTTTCCTCGCGCTTTCCGCCAAAGATGGCTTGTAATTCTTTGATTTTCTTCAGATAGGTCTTAAACTCTAGTTGCGTTAGGAGTTCTTCTAACTTCGCTTCTTGAAACCCTTGTAATTTACAATCTTCTATTCCCACTTCCACAGGCGCATCAAACCGGAGTTGCGCCATCATTTGGGAGTGGTACGCATCGGCTTTTCCAGCTTCAAGCTTTTTTTGGTTTGCGCCTTTGATTTGGTCTAAGTTGGCGTAAATCGCGTCCAGATTGCCGTATTCTGTAAGAAGCGCGATCGCACCCTTCTCTCCAATTCCCTTAACCCCTGGAATATTATCCGACTTATCGCCACACAGGGCCTTGAAGTCTACCACCTGTTGTGGCGATACCCCTAGCTTTTCCTTAACTTCCTCCGGACCAAATTCTACCGGACCCGTTCCGCCACTGCGTTTCCAGAAAGTTTGACCGAGGTAGAGAACGCTAAGGTTGCTTTCCGCATCCACCAGTTGAAACAGATCGCGATCGCCCGATACAATTTTGACCTGATAGCCTGCGTCAACTCCGGCTTTTCCCAAGGTTGCTAAAATATCATCGGCTTCAAACCCTGGCGAAGTCACCACCGCTAGATTTAAAGCGACTAGCAGTTCGCGCAGATTCACCATATCCTGTTTAAAGTCTTCGGGTGTCTCTGGACGACCTTCTTTATAAGTTGCGTCTGCTTCGTGGCGAAAGGTGGGGTCGCTTAAGTCAAACGCCACCGCCATGTATTCTGGCTTTTGGGAAGATATCACTTCTACCAGAGACTTGAGGAAACCGAAGCAAACGCTAGTGGGAACCCCTGTACTCGTCTTTAACCCCCCATCTCGACCTTTCGCAAATGCAAAGTAAGACCGGAAGGCCAGGGAATGACCGTCAATTAAGATAAAGGTGGGTTTTGTGTTGGAGTTCACAGCAGTAGCCTCAGACCTACCCACATTCTAGGATGCAGAGTGCGGGGGTTGCCGAAAAAAAGCGGGTTGAGGTTTAGCGATCGCGTCCGTTAGAATCTTGAGGAGGAGTTTCGCTTAAGGTAACATCCTCGTAAATGGTATCCAGTCCGGTGCGAAAATCAATACTAGCGAGGTAGACTTCCTCCCCTGGCGAGTAGGACTGTAAAACCCATTGTCCCTCTGGGTTGCGTCGGAAGCAGTCTACGCGGAACCGGGTTTGAGAGATGAGGACGTATTCGGTTAAGGTTTCGATGGTTTGGTAGTCAATAAACTTATCGCCGCGATCGAAGGCTTCGGTACTGGGCGAAACGACTTCTACAATTAAGGTGGGATGGCGTTTGAAATAGTCGAACTCTCGGTCGGCGCGATCGCAAGTTACCATCACATCAGGATAGTAATAGGTATTGAGGGAGTCAATCTGCGCTTTCATATCCGTGATGTAAACGCGACAGTCCCCTCCCCGCAGATGGTTTTTCAGCATCGCCGCCAGGTTAAGCGAGATTGTGACATGGGCATCGCTAGCACCCGCCATCGCGTATACTTGTCCTTGGATATACTCATGCTTAATCGGACTCGTTTTCTCAGCTTCTAGATAATCTTCTGCTGAAATCCAGTTTTTAGGATTAGCAATCATAAAGTATTCCTCATCCGGGAGTTAGGACAAAAGCTTATTATCCTGTAATTCAGCTTAACTCTTCAGCGGGTGACTGGGTGTTGACCTCTCATCGCAAGCCTTTTTAGGAGTTGCACTCCTTCCCCTCCTGATTGACTGACAAAACTGCTGAAACTCCTATGCTGTCTGCTGTTGGGTTTCATACCTCAACCCAACCTACGCGAATATCTTGATTGTCACTCAACCCGTTTCCCCTCACCCCCAACCCCTCTCCCTAGGGCGCTACCGTGTATACACATCTAGTGTAAGAACCCTAAATCTAATTGAGATCCCCCTAAATCCCCCTTAGTAAGGGGGACTTTGATTCCGGTTCCCCCCTTTGTAAGGGGGGCTAGGGGGGATCAAAACCTTGTAGAACAATACTAGAAAACTTATGTATACACGGTAGCCCTAGGGCGAGGGGAGTTAGAGAATTTTCCGCTACATACAGCCTTTTTCAGATCCGTGAAGTACACTTTCTTCAAAGTCCCCCTTACTAAGGGGGATTTAGGGGGATCGTGCTGTATCCTATCCAATCAAAAAACGCTAGATATGCCTAGTATAAACGAACCCTTACAGCGTTTTCCGATGCCTACTCTGATTGAAAGGTAGGGGGTGAGGATGAAAGTCTTTTACAACTCCTTTGGACTTGTTATAAATTTCAGTAAAATTCAGAAAAGAATGGCTAACCCTTTGTAGATTAGGAGTAGAAACAATCTCATTGAGTGCGAAGAAGAGATTGTAACGAGGCAAACAATTCCAATCTGCAAAAGATTAGGTTAATCTTTGTATGGCACTGATTAGCAGAGAACGTCCAAATATTGCGATCGCAGCAGTAGCAGGAGTCGGTACGCTGGTTGCCCTTGCCTTTTTATCGAAATGTATCACAATTATTCCCGCAGGTCAGGTAGGGGTTGTTGACTTTTTTGGGAATGTGTCCCAGAAAACACTGAAACCGGGCGTTAACTTAACGAATCCTTTATCGAAAGTCATCAAATTTTCCACCCAAACCCAAGAGATTAAAGAAACGGTGGAAACCCCTTCTAAAGAAGGTTTGACGATTGCCCTCGAAGCCAGTTTACTTTATCGACTCGACCCCGAACAAGCGGCCCAAGTCTATCAAACCATTGGACGCGATTATGTCAATGTTATCTTAGTTCCCCAATTTCGTTCGGTGATTCGGGGGACAACTTCAGGTTACAATGCACAAGCCCTTTATACTTCTCAACGCGAAGAACTTTCAATCCAAATTCAACAAGATTTAGCAAATGTTGTCTCATCGCGAGGGATTATTGTAGAAGATACACCCCTCCGCAAAATTGGCTTACCTCCCACTCTCCAGCAAGCCATTGAAGCCAAACTCAAAGCCGAACAAGAAAGCCAGCAAATGCAATTTACCCTAGAAAAGGAACGCCAAGAAGCCGAACGCAAGCGCATTGAAGCCCAAGGAATTGCAGATTATCAGCGCATTGTTTCCCAAGGGTTAAGCGAACAAGTCTTGCAACTCAAAGGAATTGAAGCCACTGAAAAATTAGCCCAATCTCCGAATGCGAAAGTCGTTGTCATTGGCGCAGGAAAAGGTGGACTTCCCCTAATTTTACAATCCGAACAGAATACAACGCCTTAGTTAAGGGTAAACAGAGGATGGGTAAAACTCATCCTCTTTTCTCGAAAGGCTGTTTTACCATGAAGGGGTAAACTTCACCTTCAATCCACCGATAATGAGTGTCACTTTAAACTCAATATTAGATTGCGCCCTCGCGGGGGAAGATATCGCACCAGAACAGGCTGTTCTGTTATTAAAGCAGAAAGATGAAGGTGCGATCGCACTCATTCGCCAAACCGCCGATACCCTCAGACAGCAACAGGCGGGTGAAGTTGTCACCTATATCATCAACCGCAATATCAACTACACCAATATTTGCGAACAGCATTGCAGTTTTTGCGCCTTTCGTCGGGATGAAGGTGAAGAAGGGGCTTATTGGCTAGAGTGGGAACAGATTCTCGAAAAATCCCAAGATGCAGTTTCTCGCGGCGCAACTGAAATTTGTATGCAGGGTGGGTTAAACCCCAAAGCCAAAATAAAGGACGCATCTTTAGCCTACTACATGCAACTGGTCAGAACCATTAAAGATACATTTCCCCAACTGCACATCCACGCCTTTTCGCCGCAAGAAGTCGAGTTTATCGCTAGAGAAGATAACTTATCCTACGCCCAAGTCATTTCAGGATTGCAAGAGGCGGGCGTGAATTCCATGCCCGGAACTGCCGCCGAAGTGTTAGATGATGAAGTTAGGCGCATTTTGTGTCCCGAAAAAACCGATAGTGCAACTTGGCTGGAAATCATCGCCACCGCCCATCGCTTGGGAATGCCCACCACCAGTACAATGCTTTCAGGGCATATTGAAACGCCAGAACAGCAAGTCACGCATTTAGAAAAAATCCGTACCTTACAGCAACAATCTCTCAGTCGGGGTAAGGCTGCCTTTACAGAATTTATCCTACTCCCCTTTGTCGGACAAGAAGCCCCCAAACCCTTACGCCGTCGAGTTGGCAGAGACCAACCCATTTTAGCGGATAGTTTAATTTTAACCGCCGTAGCGCGAATCTTTTTGGGTCGCTGGATACCCAACCATCAACCCAGTTGGGTGAAACTGGGTTTATCCGGTGCCACACAAGCCTTGAAATGGGGTTGTAACGATATCGGCGGCACCCTAATGGAAGAACACATTACCACAATGGCAGGCGCGATCGGCGGAACTTGCATGGAAGTGCCAGACTTACAAGCAGCTATCCATTCCATCGGGCGTCCTTACCAACAACGAGATACCTTATATCAACCTCTAACACAACCGCAATTTCCCTCAAGTCAAGTTGCTGTAGAAGCAGTATCTTAAAGCTGAGGTGCAAAACTGGGTTAACCCTATGTTAGGAAAGCTACTGGACGGGCGCTACCAAGTTACCCAAGTGCTAAGTGCTGGAGGATTTGGCGAAACCTACATTGCTCAAGATACTCGACGCCCCGGTCATCCGCAATGCGTGGTGAAGTATCTTAAGTTACAGAGTTCTGAACCGAATTATTTAGAAATTGCTAGACGCTTATTTAAAAGCGAGGCAGAAACCCTAGAAAAGTTGGGAGAACATTCGCAAATTCCCAGGCTACTCGCCTATTTTGAAGAAAACGAAGACTTTTTTCTCGTTCAACAGTATATCGCTGGACGCCCCCTTTCTGCTGAGTTGCAACCGGGGCAAAAATGGACAGAAAACCAGGTTGTTAAATTACTAGAAAATATTTTACCGACGCTTCAATTTGTCCACTACTATCAGGTGATTCACCGCGATATCAAGCCGGATAATATTATTAGACGCCAAGAAGATGGTCAACTTGTCTTAATTGATTTTGGGGCAGTTAAGGCAATTCAAACTCAAATTGTATCCGAACAAAGTCAAGTTTCGGGGACTGTTGCGGTTGGGACAATAGGATATATGCCTGCCGAACAATCGCAAGGAAAACCCCGCCCAAATAGCGATATTTATGCCCTAGGGATGATTGCTATTCAAGCTTTAACAGGATTGCACCCTAGCGAACTGCAAGAAAATCCCCAAACTGGTGAAATTCTCTGGCAGCAACATGCCCAAGTGAGTCCCAAATTTACTAAAATCTTGAGTAAAATGGTCAGCTATGACTATCGCAAAGACCGATATCAAAGCGTTGGCGATGTGATTCAAGACTTGCAGGCTTATCGGACTTCAGCAACATCTCAAAATTCTGTTAAACCTAAACCTAAAACACGCGTTCAGCCACCTCAGACTCCCGTTAATTCTCACAATCCCAAAAAAGCTAATCCTCAAGATAAAGATTTAAAACAAGTGCTTGCAAAAGTAGGCTTAATTCCCTTTGCTTTTGCCGGTTTGTTAGCTCTTTTTGGGGGAGATACAGGTTTAAGAACGTTAGGGAAACTCTTATTCATGACTCCTCCCTACTGGCGCAGGACAATCTTAAGTACGCCACGAGTTGTGTTATTTAATAATTGGGTTAGTATTGCGGGAATTGCTGTCTTTGTTTTAGGCTTATCGCTTTGCTTGTTGCCTCTCATTAAGCCTAAGCTTTCGCAAATTTATGATATTATCATCGCTGAGTTACTTTTGTACTGTAGTGTCTTTTTTATCCTGTACGCGCCTGATTTTAGAAATGGAACGTTAGCGTTTACTCAGGTGGTTTTAACCATTTTTGTAATCTTTGCTATTAGCCAAAGTATGTATCAGCGCTGGCAAAAATCAAAAGAATTAGAAAACTCGAAACGTTTATGAATTTAGGATACACAACGCTTCTAGGATTGTTGTTGCTAGCCGTTGGAGTTGGATTATTTTCTCTGAGATTTATCCAACCCCAACTTGTGAGGAATCAAGATATTTACCTAGCAAGTCTGGCGGGATTTGTGGGCTTATTCGTTATTTTTCAAAGCCGAAACGTTCTGGCAATTACCCTTTGGATAGAGTTTATTTTGATTGGAATTGGCACATTCTACATTGCCGAAAGCTTGTGGCTGCGAAAATAGCGATCGCCATTTCTCTGGCTCGCTGCTAAAATCGAGTCAGTTTAGCTACAACCCTGTTTTCTCCCTAAAGCGTCAGCACAGTTTTGAGGGTTTTCAGTTTAGCCGCATCAATCCCGCATTCGAGTTTTGTAATCGGGTTTAAGCTTTTCCATTTACTCTTACTGGCGGTAAAAATCGCATCTGCGGTTTTATCAGCATCAATCATTTCAAATCCCCCGATTTTATAGGTTGAGAGATACTCCAGGCGTTCAAAGATATCATCTCTAGAAGCCTTTTTAACACTCACAGCAGCAGGTGCAGGGGGGGGTGCTTCATTTTTAACCGGCGAGAGAAAGAAAACCTGTTGGAGTGCATCTAGCTTTTTCCCTTTAGTAATCCCGCATTTAAGGGTTGTAATGGGAGTAAAACTCTTCCACTCACTTCTGTCCGTTTCATCCAGGCGGTTGGTAGCTTTAATGACATCCAATCCTTTTAAGTCGCTACCGGGTTGAGCCACTAAATGCCTGAGAGCGGCTAAAATAGTATCTCTAGAGGCTGTATTGAGATTGACTTTTGGAGTGGTTTCTCCCGCCAAAATCTTAGCTTGTTCAATACTTAGCGGGTTAGCATCAATTACAATGCACCAAACTCGTTCTAAATTGGCTTGATGCGCGACTGCATAGACGAGGGGGTTGCTAACCACTTGATATTGATAATCTCCCGTTTCTTTGACAATTAAGGGTTGCCAATTTCTCCCCCCCGCTTGCAAAACCATCTCGGCGGCTGCGTTAATCAGAAATTCCGATGCCGTAAACTCTTCCCCCGCTTCAATATCTGCCAAAGGTAGATACATTAATTTCCCGACATTTCCAAAGTCATTCATACAAGAAATATTCCTTAGCGAGTTCAAAATAGTAGTCGCGGATAGTTTCATGCTTGGCAGCCGCAGGTACGCGAGAGAAGGCTGCGCCTGATATTACGCCATGCTCAGGTAACATAAAAACAGTTCTATCGGAGTTCCCTTGCTTGTATTTAGGATAGAAATAAGCCCGTAATTCTGTATCATACATGATTTTATTAGCTGTTTTGGATAAAGTCAAAAGATGATCGATTTCCGACTTTGCCCTTTGCATCGCCGATTCTGTTTTGTTGCATTCATTAAAGAAAATAGGCAACGCCACAGGTCCTCCATCCTGTCTGGATGCTTGGATTTCTGGAATTAATTCTGAAATCACTAATTTGGCATTTTTGAGAGAAGCAAAGTTAGTGTTTTTAGTAGGAATTAAAACCACATCAGCCGCATAAACACAACTTTGACTGAAAAATGTCCAATTCGTCGGGCTATCAATTAAAATGTAATCATAAACCTTTTTTAGAGGTTCTAATAAATCTTTAAAGCGTGCCGATCCTTTCTGAATTTGCGACTGAATATCAGAGTTGCTAAAACTTAAAAGTTGAGAATCGGCTGGGAGAACGTCAAAAAGTTTTATCTCTTTATTCTTTGCTTTGACATTAAAGGGTTTAATCGCCGATTTTATATCTAAGGAGCGGTCTTTTAAGCAATCGGAAAGCTTAATATTTGTAGCATTTAATCCTAGACAATCGGTTAAATCTCGCTGTTGAGGATCGAAATCAACAACAAGCACGCTTTTACCTTTTAAACGTAAGGCAGTTGCTAGATTTGTTGTTGTCGTTGTTTTGCCAACTCCCCCTTTATTATTGTACAAACAAACGGTTAAAGCTCTAATAGGATTGTGAATCAACTTTTTAATTCGTTCAAACTCTTGAGCAAATGTACTCTTCTTAATTAAAATATTCGGTGTCGCCGGAAAAACAACCTTTCCATGCCTGCGAAATAGTTGGATATGAGTGGCGTTTGTAATAATTCCCCATTGAGCATTTTTACAATTAGGAGCTAGTAAATATTTTTTAATTTGTTCTTTAGCATTTCGATAGTCAGAATTTCCTTCTGCTAAATTGACTAACGCTCCCGATTGGATTGCTCTACCCTTAACCTCAATCAGTAAGTAAGGATTTTTTTGGTCTTCGGAGAAATTACTCTGGGCGGTATTTTTCCGAGTCGCAAAATCAACTTTGTCCGAGTTGTTTCCTGTGGCAAATTGAGGATGATATTCGTTTTTGTTAAAACCTAACGCTTTGATTAAAGTGCCGATAAAACGGTCAGTGACTACTGCTTCTGTAGCATTTTGGGGAATATCATCCAAGACTTGGCTCCAGTCAATCTCGGTGAGAGTCTTAGTATTCATGAGATTTGCCTCAAAATGCAAGGGGTTTTTGAAGAGTCAATCCATATTTTCTCACTGGGTTAGAGGGGAGGCATCCGTAGATTTACTGTTGCTAAAATCCGGCTAAAAAACAATAAGTATAAATACAGGTAAAAAGGGGAAATAGAGAAAAGAACGATTCTGCGGGTAGCTTTGCTAACGTCATTTACCCAAACAAAAATCGGTGCTGAAGTGTCCTTAAAAACTTTAACAATTGACTAACCAGAGAAACGGGGGGAAAAAGCTTCCCTCAGAACGAGGCAGCGAAAGGCAATGTAACCCAACCGTCCAATCTCTTGCTAGAGTAGCAACGACACCAACAACCCAGGAAAGCGGAACGTTTCGCCATTGCCAGAGTCCGAAGCCTCTAAAGACCTTCAGTAGGGGAACTTTCCCTAACCGCTAGCCATCAACCGCGAACTTCTACCTATCTCCAACTCTGACCCCATGATTGCTGACAAACAGAAAACACCATTACTGATTACCGTAGGGACGGCTGTCGTTTTCATCTTAGGGGGCGCAGCAGCCTACTGGTTTCTCACCCAACGGACGGGTTCATCCGGAGAAATGCCAACGGGGGCCAACATCATCCCCCAAGATGCCTTGATGACCGTTTCCGTGACGACTAACGAAACCCAGTGGGAGAGACTGCGAGAATTTGGCACTCCCGAAACCCAAGCCGCATTCGACCAAACCTTGGTGAGTTTTCGCGATCGCTTCCTCGCCACCAACGGTTTTAATTATCAAGAAGATATCCAGCCTTGGGTGGGTCAAGAAATCACCTTCGCCTTCCTCGCCCAAAAAACCCCCGCCGCCGCCAGCGACAGTCCTACCCCTCCCCCGGCGGTTGTCACCGGAGATCAATCTGTGGTGATGATTCTCCCCGTCGCCAACCCTTTGCGGGCCAAACAAGTCTTAGATAAACAAGCTTCCCAAAACACCACCGAATGGCAAAAACGCGAATATAAAGGCATCCAAGTTCAAGAAAGCCGCGATCCAAACGCTTCCCCCTTCTCCACCGCCGTCTTAGAAGGTCGCTTTCTGGTCGTCAGCAACGATCCTCAAGCCATAGACCGCACCATTGATACCCATAAAGGCACCCCTTCCCTCGCCGCTACCGCCGGGTTTGGACAAGCCTTAAATCAGATTCAAACCGCCTCCCCCTTTGCCCGTATTTTCGTCAACGTACCGGAAGCAGCAGCCTTTGCTTCTACCAACTCCGCCAGACCCGTTCCCCCGGAAGAACTCGCCAAACTGCGGCAAAATCAGGGGATTGCGGCCGCCGTTTCTCTAGAGTCGGAAGGGGTGAGAATTCGCGGCATTTCTTGGCTGAATCCCAAAAGCGAAAAACAGCACCTCGTAGACAACAGCGCCAATAGTATGCCTGCCCGTCTCCCCGTAGATACGGTGATGATGGTTTCTGGGGGCAATCTTCAACGCCTGTGGCAAGACTATTCTCAAGGGGCGGCGGCTAACCCCGTAGCCCTGATCAACCCCGAACAAATGCGCCTAGCCCTCTCGCAAACCACGGGTTTAGATTTAGATAACGACCTCCTTAACTGGATGGGCGGCGAGTTTTCCCTCTCCGTTGTGCCTAGCGCCCAAGCCACGCCGGGATTGCTGCCGTTGGGTTTTGTGTTTATGGTAGAAGCAAGCGATCGCCGTGCTGCTGAAAAATCCCTCGAACGCCTCGATGGGATCATGAGCGATAAGTATCAATTCAAGGTGGAAGAAGGCAAAGTGGGCAATCTGCCTGTAGTCAATTGGCAGCCCACCTTCCCTTTGAGTATCACTCGCGGCTGGCTGGATAACCAAACCGCCTTTCTCGCCGTCGGCGCGCCCATTACCGAAGCCTTTAGCCCGAAACCCCAATCCCCCCTGGCGGCCAATCCCCTCTATGCCAGTACCGTTCCCACCGACCTAGAACCGAATAACGGCCACTTCTACATTGATATGAATCGGGCGTTTAACGATCAAACCCTGGCTTTACCCATCGTTCCCCCCAATCAACAAACCTGGCTGAAAGCGATCAATTCCTTGGGCGTCACGGCGGCTGTCACCAGCGCCCGCACCACCCGTTACGATGTGTTTGTCAATCTCAAAAAAGGCGCTAAACCGGTCGCCCTACCGCCCCCCGCGTTAGAAACGCCGGCCTCGCCCGTACCGGAAGCCGAAAGCGAATCCGCCAACTAACGATCGCATTAGTCGATAGGATTGAGGTAGTCGATCAAATCGTTTGGGGAGAACAGTTCATGGATCTGGTGACGCTCCAGAATGCGTTAGATAATGTTTCTTTTGCGGTTCTATTCCTCACCATGCTGCTGTACTGGAGTAGCGTGGCGTTTCCCAAAATTCCGTTTTTAGGCAATTTGGGAACGGCAGGAATGGCGATCGCCTCTTTGTGTATCGCGACTCTGTTGGGGGCGCGGTGGTTGGAAGCGGGCTATTTCCCCTTAAGCAACCTGTATGAATCTCTATTGTTCATCGCCTGGGGGATTACCGTCGTCCATCTATTGGCGGAAAATATGAGCGGTAGCCGCTTGGTCGGAGCGTTTACAGCCCCTGTGGCGATGGGCATTACAGCCTTTGCAGCCCTCACCCTGCCCGCCCCCATGCAGTCCGCCGAACCCTTGGTTCCCGCCCTCAAGTCCAACTGGTTGATGATGCACGTTAGCGTCATGTTGCTGAGTTACGCCTGCTTGATGGTGGGAGCGTTGCTGGCGATCGCCTTTTTACTGGTGACGCGCGGTCAAGCGATAGAATTGCATGGCAGTTCGGTGGGAACGGGCAGTTTTCGCGATCGCGCCTTACGGAATTCCCCTAGCCTAGCCGTTGCGGAAAATAATCCCGCTAGCGTTGCTTCCCTATCGGAAAATAATGGCAACCTCAGCACCGCCCTGTTGCAAAAACCCCAAGCGACAACCGTGGCTGGCACCCTCACCCCCCAACGACTGAACGTTGCGGAAACCCTCGATAACATTAGCTATCGGATTATTGGTTTAGGCTTCCCCCTCCTCACCATCGGTATTATTGCTGGGGCAGTATGGGCAAACGAAGCCTGGGGTTCCTACTGGAGTTGGGACCCAAAGGAAACTTGGGCCTTAATTACCTGGCTAGTTTTTGCCGCTTATCTCCATGCCCGAATTACCCGTGGCTGGCAAGGACGACGCCCCGCAATTCTCGCCGCAACCGGATTTATGGTGGTTTGGGTGTGCTATTTGGGCGTCAATCTTTTGGGTAAAGGCTTACATTCCTACGGCTGGTTCTTCTAAACCCAATCCTTCTCCTAGGGCGATCGCTTGAGCTGCGGGCGTTTGCCCATAGGTGAAGACATAGGGCAGGGTAGAGGGCAGTTGGCTTAAAAATTGTTCCAAAATGTAGGGACTACCATAGATTGCTAAAGCCTTTAACTGTCCCGCTTGCAGCAACGCCTCAAACCAGGCTGAAGCCGTGTGGGTTAGGCCGGCATTACCGCGAAAGGGGTTGCCCCGCATGAAGACTTGCAGCACAGTGGGGGGAAGATCGGCCGGGGGTTCCACTGGAAAATGACTATCAATCAGAGCAAACTGATAGCCCAACTGAGCGGGCAGCGCGATCGCGGGGGCTTGCGGCGAGAGATACTTACAATCGAGGGCGCGATCCACCACAATCAAGTTATAGCCCCTAGCGACTGCGGGAATGGGTAACTGACCGCCGCAGCGCATGGAGTCGCGTAAAATATTGCTGACTGCTGTAAAGGCGTCTTGCTGTCCGATTTGAGACATCCACACCTGACCCTGTTCCATGCTTGCCGCTCCTAGCGAGGGTTTTACCCCTCGAACGTCCCGCCTCTGTGTTGGAGCTTCCCTGGGGAAATCGGGTAAACTCACTTTTTGCTTGGCTTGCCAAATGCGCCGCACAGACGCTTCAATTTGAGATCGAGCAATGCGTCCAGACTCAACGGCTTGGCAAACTGCGGCGATCGCACTGGGCGGATCTTGGGGCATCAGCAAGATATCGGCTCCGGCTTCCACCGCTAAGACTGCGGCCTCGTTTGCGCCGTATTGGTTGGCAATTGCACCCATCACCAAGGCATCGGTGACGATTAACCCTTCAAATCCTCCCTTGTCGCGCAACTGCCCGGTTAAAATCGCCTTGGACAACGTAGCAGGCCGTTCGTCATCCCAGGTCGGGATGCGTAAGTGTGCCGTCATAATTGAGTCTACCCCAGCAGCGATCGCGCTTTCAAATGGCGGTAATTCTACGCGCTTCAGACGGTCGGCTGTATGGGGCAATGTCGGTAATTCTAAGTGGGAATCAATCGCCGTATCGCCATGTCCGGGAAAATGTTTAGCGGAAGTTAGGACAGGGAAGGCCTGCGTTCCCCGAATATAGGCGGCTACCAGGTGAGAAACGGCCTCTGGGGTTTCGCCAAAGGCGCGAATATTAATGACGGGGTTATCTGGGTTATTATTTACGTCCGCAACGGGCGCTAGCACCCAATTTAAGCCGATGGCGGAGGCTTCTTGGGCAGTGATTTGACCCATCTGGTAAGCGTATTCTAGGGCGCGATGCGGGTCTTTACGGAAGATTTCGCCTAAAGCCATTGCGGGGGGCAACCAGGTGGCACTCGAAAAGCGCTGGCCGACGCCTTCTTCAACATCGGCGGCCAGCAGCAAAGGGATTTTCGCCCAACTCTGTAGCTGTATTGTTCTCTGGCGAATTTCGGCGGCGCTTCCTCCCAATAAGATCGCGCCGCCGACCCCTAGTTGTTGAATCCAATACTGTAGGGTTTGGGTGGGGGGTTCCCACTGGGGATAGCGAATTTCATGGTCAAATAAAAATCCAGAGGCCCGAACAACTACCATCTGCGCGACTTGTTGGGCTAAAGTCAAAACGGGGTAGGGTTCGTTCAGCATGAAGGTTTAGGCGGGATAAGGGGAAAGGGGGAGACGCCCTTGGTAAAGAGCGCCTAGATTGGGTTTGGGCTGGCTAAACTAAGAGCAACGGGTTATTCCTCGGCCCCAATGTCTTCTTCGTCCATTGAGGAACTGAGCGGTTTAAGCTGGTCAATCAGATGGAGAATGCGATCGCCCCTTTCTAGAGAGCGATCTTCTAAAAATATCACCTCTGGAGTTCGACGCAGGCGCACCCGCTGACCGAGTTCGCTTCTGACAAACGGGGTTGCCGATCTTAACCCTTCCATTGTTTCTGCTCTGGCTTCGTCAGTGCCATAGATACTGACAAAGACTTTCGCATGTTGGAGGTCGCCAGAAACATCAACATCCGTAACGCTGACCATGCCTGCTCCTACCCGATCGTCTTTGATATCGTTTAAGAGCATTTGGCTGATTTCGCGTTTAATGAGGGAGGCCACGCGGGAAACACGACGACCTGTAGCCATAAGACCTCCTCGACTGAACTTTACTTACGTTTGCGGCAATCTACTCTAGTCTAAACCGCAGGCAGCCCTAGCATGGCACGCAGCGTCAGGGTGACAAAGATAAAGCCTGATACAATGACACCTATCAGGGCGATCGCGCTGACCGGATTCTTCAGTAAGGGTTTGAGCTTGTCAAACAGGAAAAAGAAAATTCCCAGCGTAATCGTTATAAAGTAGCGCGGGTAACGCGAAACGTTATTAAAGAAGTCTCCCATAATGACTGACCTGCTGAAAGTATCAACTCTATTTCTTTAGTTTAAGTCAATCGAAGAAGATTGCTTCTTGACAAAAGTGTTTTATACTCCCACGAATTGAATGAGCGTTTCGGTGCAACAACTGCTATCTCCTCGTCCGTTTCTCAAATGGGCCGGTGGCAAATCTCGGCTAATCTCCCAATATCAACCCTATTTTCCCACTCAGTTCAGCGGGTATTACGAACCCTTTTTAGGCGGAGGGGCTATTTACTTCCATCTGCAACCCCACTGGGCCGTTTTATCGGATATTAATCCCGAATTGGTCAATGTTTACCGCTGCATCCGCGATGATGTAGAAGGGGCGATCGCGCTTCTAGAACACCATGCCCACAATCACTCCTATTCTTACTATTATCAGGTGCGCGCCCTACAACCCCAAGACCCCATCGCCAGAGCCGCCCGCTTTATTTATCTCAATAGAACTTGCTTCAACGGACTCTACCGAGAAAATTCTCAAGGTCAATTCAACGTCCCTTTAGGACGCTATAAAAATCCGAAAATCTGTTATCCAGAACTTCTAAAAACAGCTTCGCTTGCCTTAAAAAATACCGAAATCCAAGAAATGCCCTTTGAGCAAATTCTAGACCTAAAAATAGCTCAAAACGCCTTTGTTTATTTCGATCCCCCCTATCATCCCCTGAGTTCCACCAGTAACTTTACCGCCTATAGTCGCCATGACTTTAAGCAAGAAGATCAAGAACGCCTGCGAGATATCTTTGCAACCCTAGCCAAGCGCGGCGTTCAAGTCATGCTATCTAATTCAGATTGTCCGTTTATTCGCGAGTTATATCAAGACTTCTTTATTCACCCTATATTTGCCAACCGCTCCATTAACTCCAACCATCAAAAACGGGGAAAAATCGGTGAATTGCTGATTACCTCCTATCCTATCGCCTGCTGAGAAATAACCCCGCGATCGAACGGTTCATGGTTGGTTGCGATCGCAGTAATCTCAATGCGATCGCGATAAACCTCATAGGCTGCAAAACTCAATCTTTCCGCCGAATGCGCCGTCCAAGAAGAACGTCCAACCGGACGCGTCCCCGCACCCGCACCGCAAATCAAATACGTCGTCCCCTCAATCGGTTGCGTCCGTTCGTAAACGTGATCGTGACCATTAATATAAAGTTGCACGCCATGTTTTTTAAACATCGGCGACAGCTTTTTAATCAACGCTTGATTCACCCCATAATGAGCCGAAGAATAAATTTGATCGTGAGCAAACACAATCTTCCAAATCGCATCGCTTTGACCGAGTTCCCGATCCAACCACACTAACTGATTTTGCCAGTCTGCATTGCCATTCGTATCCAACGCAAAAAACTGAACATCATCTCGCCGCAACGTATAATAGCGCCGATTTTGCATATTAAAACCGGGATAGCGCACTTGCGGATCGCCATTTTCCGTCCGAATATCGTGATTTCCTAAACAGGCGTGAAACTTCACCCCTTGTCGCAATAACGGCTCATAGGGACGCTCAAAAACTGCACCAATCTTCTCAATTTCACCATCATTATAAATATTGTCCCCAGCAAGAATCGCTAAATCAAAAGGATTTTGCTGGTGGTAGCGCGTCATCGCTTCTGCAACTGCATATTGACCTTGCGCCCCCGTTCCCGTATCAGCAAGCGACACAAAACGTAACAACGGTTGCGTTGAGTTAGCGACTACAACCCCTTCCGTCTCAAGGGTTGCAGCAGAAATGACATTTTCTTGAGCAATACTACTCGCCTCTTTTCCCCAAAAAGCTTTCCCTGTCAGAGCTAATCCTAAACCGCTCAAACCACCCCAGGTTAAGACTTGACGGCGTTTAATGCTCATCGCAATCTCACTCCAGCAAACCAACAACCCCTTGATGATAATCGGGAAATGGGAGGATGGGGGGAAGAAGGGAGTTGGGAGTTGGGAGTTAGGGGTTGGGGAAGAAGGGAGTTGGGAGTTAGGGGTTGGGAGTTGGGGAAGAAGAGGGTGGGGGGATGGGGAGTTTGTCAGAAAGCTTGCTAATTGAAGCGGTGTCAGCCAA